>SXRC01000086.1 GCA_005793655.1 Actinomycetota bacterium | reverse complement strand
GCTTGGAATAACTTCCCAGCATTAACCTCAGTTGGCTGCCTCGTTAACTTGATTAATTGCCGCTTCCAGCCAACTATTAGTAATAATGTAATTACTGAGAGCCAGATTGGTAATTTAGCGCTATCTATAACTAGTAAAGAGACCACCACCATTGCAAGTGAGTGAAACCACATCTGATTGATCATAGATTTAATTGGTGCTACAACCGGCAACATTGGAATACCAGCTGCTTCATAATCATCTTTATATCTAACCGCTAATGCCCAAAAATGTGGCGGAGTCCAAAAAAATATTAGTAGAAAAAATAACCAAGAGGTTAAGGTCAGTGAGTTAGTAACAGCTGCCTGACCAATTAATACCGGCATACAACCAGCAATACCACCCCAGACTATATTTTGAGAGGTATGTTTTTTAAGCGCAATTGTGTAGCCAAATACATAAAAGATGATTGCTAGCGCAGTTAACAAGGTTGCAAGTGAGGTAGTAAATTTATAAAAAATAATTAAAGATAAAAGTGAGATTATGGCTGCAAATACCAATCCAGAATTTCTTGATATTACACCAGTTGCAATTGGACGCTGGGAGGTGCGTTTCATTAATTGATCAGACTTTATCTCTATCACCATATTAAATGCGTTGGCGCCCCCCGCTGCTAATGTCCCACCAAATAAACTCCAAAAAGTAACTCTGATATTTGGTACACCATCACTGGCTAAAAATAATGCGGGCAGAGTTGTAACAAGTAATAGTTCTACTACCCGTAATTTCATCAGCGAGATGTAATTTTTCATTTGCACTAACTCTACCCTTGCGAAGTAATCAATTATTACGGTGTGGTTGTAGCAGTATTACTTTCTGTTCCAGATGGTGTTAACCCGATCACAGGTGGTTTAGTTATGGTTCCAAGCATACGATCTATCGCATTTCTTGCAGCATCTTGCAATCTTCTAGTTCTACCAACACCATCTGCAATAACAACAAAAACATAATCTTTATTACCTGACGTAGCAAAACCAGCTAAAGAAACTGTGTGTCTAGTCGATCCAGTCTTTGCCTTTACCAAACCAACTGCTTGCGGCGCGGTTGAATGGTATCTGTCGATTAGTGTTCCTGATTCACCACTTACTGGAAGTGAATTGTAAACAACTCGTAATTTTGGCTCACTTTTAACTTTCAAAAGCAGCTGTGAGACGGTGACTGCTGATATTTTATTACTACCACCAATACCAGAACCATCAACAATATTCATTCCTGTTACATCAACACCGATTGATGAGATTTTATCTTTCATCATGTCACCCAGGCCATCTTTAGTTAAGGGGTAGCCATTTCTACCAGTTGCCACCATGGCCAAGCGCTGAGATAAAACATTGTCACTGTATAGCAATGCAAAGCGGATCATTTTCTCAAGTGGTGGGGATTTAATCTCTGCTAGTTTTTCAGTGATTAATGATTCAACCTCGATTTTTTTACTTAAAGGTTTATAAGCAACAGATGCCCGACGGTTTAAGGCTCGTTTTGCATAGTAGATATCAGAGTTATTTACTCCCTTATATATCAAGGTAATTTTTTTAAGTTTTTTATCAGATGCAAAAGCTGCCTTAATTAAAGTTGGCATATACGCTCGTTTATTAGCATCTCGATACTTTGCATTGGAGGTAATCCATGGATCATTATCACCCCAAATTACAAATACGCCCTTCTTCTCAGTTTTGTATATTGCAGTGGTAAAAACTGTTGATGTTTCAAGAGTTAACGCTATTGCAGCTGCTGTGGCGACTTTTAAAACTGAAGCAGGTGTTCTAGGTTTTTCTGCACCGCTTTGATAAATAACTTCATTAGTAGCACCATCAATTAAAATGACTCCTGGATCTGCTAAATACTTTGAACTGAGATATTTAAAAAATGGCTGGGGCAAAGTTTCCACCGCTTGTACGGTGGGGGCATTTAAGCAAAGTGATAAGGTGAGAATAAATGAAAGAAATAGCCGAACTTTTCTCATCATCACTCCTTAGGGCTTAAGGTTTGCATATGTTTGAGTCAACAGTTGGCCCTGGTGAGTTCTACCAGGTAGTTGGCGTAGGAGCACACTCTAAGCCATGGCCGACTGATAATCACTTTGATCCAGAGTTGCTTGAGCATGGTGATCGAAGAAATGTCTTAGATAAATATAGATATTGGAAGATTGAGGCGATAGTTGCAGATCTTGATACCAAACGCAACGATCTGCAAATTGCAATTGAAAATTGGCAACATGATTTAAATATTGGATCAGTCGTTAGAACTGCAAATGCATTTAATGTTTCAGCAGTTCACATTGTTGGTAAACGAGATTGGAATAAAAGAGGTGCAATGGTGACAGATCGATACTTAACTGTTCATCACCATGCAACTATTGATGAATTTAAAAAATGGTGTGATAAAGAAAATCTGCCAATAATTGGAATTGATAATTTACCAATTAGTAAGCAGCTAGAAAGTGCTACTTTGCCAAAAAAATGCGTGATGCTATTTGGCCAAGAGGGCGCTGGGATGAGTGATGAGGGGGTGGCTGCTTGTTCAGTTGTGCTTGCTATCTCCCAGTACGGCTCAACTAGATCAATGAACGCATCCGCAGCCGGTGCGATTGCAATGTATGCCTGGGCAATGCAACATTTAAATCTGATAAATCACCCAAAAAACTAATCTTCGTCAATCACCTCAGCAACTGCGTCAACTCTTCTAGAAATTTCATCAGCTTCATTATTGCGATCTAACTTTCGCAGAGTTAAAGAGATCTTTCGCTCAATATCAATAATAAATTCGAAATCCTTGAACTCAGCCTCAGTCACACTCTCTAGTACATTCTCAAATGTCATCAAAGCCTCTTCATACAAAGCTAAAGCAAATTGTGCTTTTCCTAACTCAAATGAGGAGTAGGTCTCACGCCGATGATCATGGGCGGTGACAAATACATCTAAAGATTTTTGGGCTGAGATTAAAGCTCCTTGCGCATCACCTAACTCAGTTAGGCAGTGAGCAGTTTTTTGATCACACCTTGCCACATTAATAACCTCTTTTAATCGCTTGAATAGGGCGCGTGATTCTTTAAATGCCTCTAATGATTTTGCATAATTCTTTAACTCTCGATAGGCACAACCAATTAGATGAAGATCATTAGCAGCCCCTGATTCATTACCATCTACTAGGTGCTCTTGCACGCATTGATTCATGCACTCAATGGTTTTTTCATACTCTTTTGAGTTAAACCACCACTCACCCAAGGTGCAGGCAAGCTCAATTGCCATTGGAGATTTAGTTTCACGAAGTAGTTCAACCGCCTTACTCATTGCAGTTGCCGCTTCATTCATTCGCTTTAATTGATTTAAGTTATAACCGATTGCAGAGTAAGCCTGAGCTAATCCTTCCGCAGGTGCTACCGCACCAAGATCTGCATAAATATCTCGCGCTGTCTCAGCAAGTGCCAATGCTTCATCATATTGACCACGCGCATAAATTCGCGCACTTAATTCGTAATAAGTATTTGCTCTGTCTAAACCTTCTACCTCAGGAATTTTCTCCCAGAGCATCTCTTCAGTAATAATCTCTTCTGAACCTAAATCTTCATTCTCAGAGTTATCGGACAACTTCAACCTTTCACATCTCTAGTTTCCCGCCTTAATACCTTAGCAGTTTGCAAGGAGTTGGTGGGTGAGAATTGGCTAGGAACGCACCCACTCAATAAAGCCAGCCGCCGCCTGCTCTACCACCTTAAGCACCTTTTGATACTCAACCAACTCCTTACCGTAGGGGTCAGAAACAGTAAGTGACTCACCTTCGGGTCCATCTGGATCAATCTGAGATTTTTTTGGATCAAAGGAGGTAAACATAAATATCTTGCTTTGTTCTTCATCATTTTTTGCAAGCTTAAATAACTCAGCTCTATTTTTTAAATCCATTGCCAAAATAAGATCATGTTTTTGAAAGTAATCAACTTTAAATTGCTTAGCAGTATGTTGATACTTATACCCAGCCTCTTGCCAAACTTGACTTGAAAATTTCGTAGCATCCTCACCCACATGCCATGGGCCAGTTCCTGAGCTGTCCACGAGAACCTTTGGTTTTTTTAAATCAGCACTTAATTGGGTGAGCACAGCTGTTGCCATAGGTGATCTGCAGATGTTGCCCAGGCAGAGTATGTGCACGCTTAAAACTGCCCTGCTGTGTATCTGATCTAGGTACCTTTGTGCATTAGGTGAGTACATTTGAAAGCGAGTATAGTTTTCCCACGTGCGTTTCATAAATAACCCAAGCCACGATCTGACTTATGACGATGTCTTTATGGTCCCCGTCTACTCCCAGTTATCAAGCCGGATGGATGTTGATTTAACCGCCATCGACAACACTGGCACCACAATTCCATTAGTTGTTGCAAACATGACGGCTATAAGTGGTCGAAGAATGGCAGAGACTGTTGCAAGACGTGGTGGTATTGCAGTTATCCCTCAAGATATTCCACTTGAAATAGTTGCAGATGTAATTAAGTGGGTGAAATCTAGGCATTTAATCTTTGATACACCTGTAACCCTAAAGCCAGATGAGACGGTCGCTGATGCAATTGATTTGATCACAAAGCGAGCCCATGGG
>SXRC01000085.1 GCA_005793655.1 Actinomycetota bacterium | reverse complement strand
GCCAGATGCGGTATCAATCTGAGTTGGGATGCCATTAATTGTGGCGGTAGTAAGCAGTGCTAACTGGCAGGCGATATCACTCATAAAGTAAAGGCCATTAGCACCGGTGCGATCAATGATCTTTTGTCCCCAGGCAAGTTTTTCATCTGAGTAATTCTCTCGATCATTTTTATCATCATCAAGGACAGCAAGTAAGTATCGTTTTATCTCCGCGCCCATACTGGTTGGATCATCCGAGTTTGTAAGCAGATCACTCAGCTGGGCATCTAGATCACCCTTTTTGATCTTTGCACGCTTGCGCTCTTTTTTCTTCTCTCGGTAGTTGAGATAGAAATAGATTGCAAAACCAAGTAGTAGATACTCCATTGATCTCCCCCTTAAGTTACTGGAGGTAAACCTATTACTACCTACAGACGGTGGGAATAACCCTTACAGCAGAGCCAGGGCAATGTGGGCAAAGAGCTGACCTAGCAGATAACTAAAAATAAGCAGGGTGGTGTGAAAACTTCTTACCCATGGCTTAGGCAGCTTTTTTGGGGAGTCACTGCCAAACTTCACTCTTCTGATCTCATCAAGAACTGGTTTTTCTAGCACCTCGGTGAAAACAATTAACAAGATAGTGCCGATCACAAAACCTAAGGCAAAAATGATCGGTATCATTGGCTTATTTATCTCTTTCTAAGATTGGCACCAGTTTGCTGCCCACTACCATGGCAGCGCCAATTAATACTAAGTTTTTGATGATGTACTGACCCTCCAGGGTAAGAACAAATGGAAATTCAACAAAGCAGATCTCAGGGCGCAGGATAAGTGGCAGAAAGGTGCCGGGCATTTGCAGTGCCAGAAGAAATAATCCAACTCTGATGGCAGGCTGATAGAGCAGACAAAGGCCAATTAAAATCTCCCAGTAGCCAAGTATTGGAATAAATACTGCTGGATCAAACCAGTAGATAGTTTTAGTTATTACATCATTAGCTGATGAGTTACCAAAGGGCTTAAGAGCGCCAAACCAGATAAATACTATTCCCAGTGAGACTCTAAGTACTGGCAGTGAGATCTTACTTAGGTAGTTAATAAGTAAGGTGTCAAATGCCTTAAGATTAAAGTTTTTAAAATCGGTAAGGTTTTTCAAAATAGCTCCTTGTAATCAATCACTCCCATAATTGTAGTTTATAAATTTGGCTAGGCTAGGATTTAACTATGATTTGTAATGAGATAAGCCACATATGAGCGGGATTACTGTTATTTATGATGGTAATTGTCAATTGTGTAGCAACTCCATAAATTGGCTCACCAAAAAACTTACCTTTGATGCGATTGCCTATCAAAACGCGCCCCTTGCAAACTTTGGCTTAACAATTGCAGAGTGTGAGAAGCAGGTTTACGCCATATCGGGTGATAAAAAATATGGCGGGATTACTGCGGTAATCTTTTTACTTAAAGCACGTGGCAACAAGTTGAGTGCTTTTTTACTGCAAGTATCTGGACCAATTGGCACACTTGGCTACAAAATGATTGCCGCAAATCGGCAATCTATGATTGTGAAGGGGTTATCTAGATTTATTAAAAGAATTACTTAACTGGCTCAGGTGCCGGTACTGGCAGAGCAGGTGAGATTGCTGGCTCACGCTCACGGCGCACCACTCGATCTGGTTGCCCAATCTCAGCCATATTTTTCCTTTACTCGAATGAGAAAATCTTACTTCTTAATTTTACCGATGTAAATGATGGGGGGAGGCAGAAAAGGTAGATCTAGATCACCTCACCTGCTGCTTAAAGTAGGTGTTTAATTGCAGGTATGAGTTATGTGCGAAACCGGCAACGGTTGATCAGATTAATTCGTATTTATCCAGTAATTGCCATCGCTGTCTTGGCAGCTGCTTATCTACTTGGTGGTTTTACTGATCGAGTTGATCCACTTATTCCACAAGAGGTAATTATCACCGCTTTGTATTTATTTGTCGGCGCAGTACCACTGGTGTTTATCATTGCATTTCTAATCATTGGCAGAGTTGGTGATAAGGCAGCTTTAAAAAATAATAACCATACTGATAAGTTAAATTATAAAAGTGGCTTTGATCTGCCATTTGAGCAGATGCATGGTTATAAGTTGGCGTTAATTACTGGGCGCACTCCTACCCTTACTGGATTAACTGGGGATTCATACCTGTCAGATTCATCTGCCAAGTGCAGTATTAATCAGGAGCATGTGCCACCAGTTGCGCAGTGTGAGTGCGGCTTTTATGCATACAGCGATATTGATGAGGCAAGATTTGAAGGCTCAATTAATCCAGGTGCTTTTATATTAGATGTTGATCTTTATGGGGTGGGCTTTAAATATGCCAGAGGGTATCGAGCTGAAACCCAGGTAGTAAATGAGTTAATGACGCCAAGTCGATGTCAGTTTTGCAGGATTTTGCCAGCAAAGGTTTTTGTTACCACCTACAAATTAGGTTATGACGATACCTCTTGGTGGCAGTGGCAAATAAGATGTCTGCTTTGTAGCAGCAGCTTTAAAGAGGTAGATAAGTTAAGTGTTGATGAAATGAGTGAAAAATTAAGGTTATTAATTACCTAAAAGTTTTTGCATTTGATCGATCTCAGCTTGCTGGGCTGTGGAAATTGCGGTGGCAAAATCACGAAGGGCTGCTACTTTACTATTTTCAATCATTCCAACCATTGCCAGCGCCCCTTGGTGGTGCTCAATCATGTTGTTTAAAAATAACTTATCAAAGGAGGCACCTTTACTACTTTTAAGAGCATTAAGTTGGGAGTCACTTAACATGCCAGCCATCCCAGCCATCGAGTGGCCAGGATCTGTGCCTAGGCCATCATCTGTCAGCCATTTTTTCATCTGCGTGATCTCAACTGCCTGATCTGATTTTATTTGTTTTGCAATCTTTAATACCTGCTCATTTTTAGAGTTGGTTACTGCGTACTCAGCGATAACAACTGCTTGGGCATGATGTGGAATCATCATCTGCAAAAACATTGCATCATCTGCGGAGAGATTTTTACCTTCAGTAACTGTAGCAGAGCTGCCATGACCCATCCCTGAATGATCCATTGCATCCATTTGCTTTGTCCCATTTGGAGAAAGTAAAGCGTATGCAAAAAAGCCAGAGGTAATTACTAGAACTGCGGCTAATATCCCAGCGCTTTTTTTACTTATTTTCATAAAGTTAAAAATACCATTACTTCCTGCGAGGAAAGTTAGCTCTTAGTTGATTTTTTAGTGAGCCTAATAACATTCATGCTCCATAACGCCCAAAGCACCAAGAGAGGTTGGAAAAATAAACGTATTAGCCGCTTTTGATCAGTATCCAAGCCAAAGGCATCAATTTGATTTAGATACTGATTGATATTGCCTGGAAAGATTAGAATGAAAAATACTGCAACCGTAATACCGACCTGCCTGCGATATTTGGTAAAAATAAATGTGGTGGTAATCAATGAGATACCAAGTGCTATCTCAACTAGACCAGAGGCGATAACTACAAAATCTGCATTTAGGGGTAACCAGGTGGGTACTTGGGCTAGAAACTCTTTTCGGTTTGAGCCAAGGTGGGAGGAGCCTGCTGAGGTAAGAAATACACCAAGGCAAAGTTGTAGTAATTTCTTAATCAAAGTAAATACCTCTCTAGCGCTGCTCTAATAAGCTGCGATGGGCTTTTGCCGCTTTGAACTGCTTTGCGATCTAAAGCTTTCTTTAATTGGATTGGTACCCGAGCCTTAACCTCTGGTGAAATTACATTTGGCTTGGTTAATGAAGGTCTGCCAGCTGTTTTCTGTCTTACCTCTTTAACAATCTGCTTTACTCGTCGATCAGTAATCCTACGGCCAGAAAGATCTCTGACAATCTCTTTCTTAAGATTTACATCCTTACCCAAGTGATACTTAGTACTTCTAGCCATTACTTCCTCCTATATCGGTAAGGCATAACATGAATCACCAATAAATATTGTGGTGTTGCCACCGCAATAATTTCAATCTCAATGCCTCGGTCATCTTTGCCAATCCAGCGAAAACTTTGATCAGATCTTTCACCATCCAACACCGGAATCGGTAGGTAATGCTCCAACACATAAAGTGCCCGAGCCCTGCCAATCCGATGTTTCCTGGATGATTGGGTAAATCTAACCTGGTCAGGGGCTATATTATGCGCCACAAAATTATCTGTCAATTACCCTCACTACCAATCTTTTTAGATTTACTTAAAGAAAATACTTAGGTTAATAAAGTAGATCAGCTGGAGAATTGGTTATCCACACTCAAAGTTTGGCTAGAAAAATACCTGCAGTAGCGGCATTTTTACCTTTGGTATCGATATGCTCTAACTATGAGTAAACCATTAACAGTTGAAAGATTACGCAAAACCAATATCTACGCAGGCATTCTTCATCTAGCCCAAATGGCAGCAGTTCTAGCCCTAAGCAGTGACTTCTCACTACCAATAACTGCTACCTATATGTCAGGTCCTCCAGGCACAACCTATGCACCGCCAGTAACTTTATTTGAAACTCCAATTGGTCTAACTGTTGCAATCTTTTTAGGTTTATCCTCCGTTGCCCACTTTATTGTGGCATCGCCAAAGTTTTTCCCCCGTTACTCTGCCGGCCTACTCGCCCAGCGCAATTACTTCCGCTGGGTTGAGTACTCAATTAG
>SXRC01000084.1 GCA_005793655.1 Actinomycetota bacterium | reverse complement strand
TTCTGAGTATTTTGGTGATGAGGTGATCGAACTTGGTTCACACCTAACGAAAAATGATCGATACCGAAACTATCTCAAGGCTACCTTCCAATCGAAGAGGGTGATAATTACTTCAAGAAGTGGAGCTTTCACGGAGTTGCATTCAGATGCAACTGTAATAGTTCTATCAGATCTAGATGAGTCTCATTATGAACAGCATGCACCCGGGTGGAACAGTAGGGATGTTTCATTACTTCGGGACAACAGCACCTCTCTGATTTTCGCATCGGTTTCACATTCTTTAGAGATTGCAAGATTAGTCGAAATAGGATGGCTGGAAGGCAAAAAGTATGAAACTAAAGCCGCTATAAAAATAGTCAGCGGTATCAACAATTCCTCTTCAATTCTGACAATCAAAAAAGGATTAGAGAAGGGTAATGTGCTGGTGTCTGTATCTGACAAAGGATATGCAAATCTTTTTCTTTGTTCAAAATGTCGCAATGCTGCGAATTGTGAATGTGGTGGAAAATTGCAGATCAGCACTCAAACTAAAACTCCAACTTGTTTTCTATGCCAAAAAGTTTATAAGGATTGGAAGTGCAGTTATTGCGGGGACAACAGGCCATTTGTGATTGCGAAAGGAATAGATAGAACAGCAGAGGAGATTGGCAGAGCATTACCTAAAGCATCTATCTTGGTTTCTTCAGGCAATAAACAAATGAGAAGTTTGCCTAGGGGTAATCATGTTGTATTTGCTACTACTGGGTCAGAACCTAATAGCATTTTTGCTGCCGTAGTGATGTTAGATGGTGAAAAAATATTTAATAGACCCACTCTGAGGGCTGAGGAAATGGCCAAATTCTCCTGGTTTTATTTACTAAGTAAGGCACAACCTAACTCTGAAATTTATCTCTCCTTGCCCAATCATCATCCAGTAGTTCAAGCAATATTGCGAAATGAATCTCGATATGGCGTGTCAGGGGATTTGATTAATCGACAAAAGGCGAAATTGCCACCGTTTTACAGAATTGCTGTGGTGACTGGGGACAAGTCTGAAATTTCGAAATTTTCTGAAAATCTTAAAAGTAGTAATAGCTATGAGGTGACCGGACCAACAGTTATTGATGGTGCACAAAGCAAGGTACTGATCCGTGCTACTTTGCAACAGGGGCCAATGTTGGTGGACCTATTAGATGACATTACGAAGATTCAGGGTGTTAAGGGAAGAAAAATATTTAATATTCGTTTTGACCCATTTGATCTATAGCCTTTGATACTTAAAGTACAATTCTTTTATGGCTATACAACCCATTAGATTATTTGGAGACCCTGTTTTAGTCACACCAGCGTCGGCTGTTGTGGACTTTGATAAGGAACTGCGCCAGCTTGTGGCTGATCTGACAGAGAGTATGCAAGCAGCTCCTGGTGCGGGTTTAGCAGCGCCGCAAATTGGCGTTCCATTAAGAGTGTTTGTTTGGGATATCAATGACGAGTTAGGTCATTTAATCAATCCTTCACTAGATCTAAGTAGTGAAATGCAAGAGGGTGAAGAGGGGTGTTTGTCATTTCCTAATCTCACCTATGAAACCCCTCGAGCATTTAGAGCTGTTGCAAAAGGGTTCAACATGTATGGTGAACCAATTATCGTCGAAGGTACTGAGTTGCTTGCAAGATGTTTACAACATGAGACTGATCATCTTGATGGTGTCTTGTTCATTGATCGCATGGAATCAGAACAACGCAAGCTTGCAATGAAAGAAATTCGAGAGTCAGAATGGTTTGGACTGGCCTCTGCCGATGGGAATACACCAACCATTAAGGTCTCACCTCACTCCACATTCGGGCTGGGTTTGTAAGAATTGAAGATAATTATTGCTTCATCCTCTCCAGTTGCCATACCTCTTATTTTGAAATTAGAAAAGGCAGCAACTCATAAGTTATCTGCGTTGATAACTAACCCAGATAAGGCAACCGGCCGAGGTCAGCAAATAGAGCCGAATGAATTAGCGGTGTGGTGCCAGGAAAAGAACTTAAAGGTTTTTAAACCAGAAAATCTAGCCGAATTATCACAGGTGGTTTCTGATGCGCAGGCAGATCTCGCAATTACCATCGCATACGGTCACCTAATCCCAGAGGAGATGCTACAAAAAAATAGGTACGGGTGGCTCAATGTTCACTTTTCGTTATTACCTAAATGGCGTGGTGCTGCACCGGTACAGCATTCAATTCTTAATGGCGAGACATCAACTGGAGTAAGTATTTTCAAACTAGATAAGGGTATGGATTCAGGTCCCATTTATTTAACTCAGACAGTAGAAATCTCTGATTCAGATTCTACGGAGAGTTTATTGGAGAGAATGAGTGTTATTGCAGCAGAACTTACTTTAGAAACGATCGAACTTGTCGAGAAGGGAGTTGCTCCCTCTGCACAGGGGTTAGAGGGTATTAGCTTTGCTCCTAAATTGAGTAAGGAAGATGGGAAACTGGATTGGAATCAAAATGTAAGCAGTATTTTCAATCGTTATCGAGCATTGTCACAAAACCCTGGAGTTTGGAGCAACCTAGGACAGGTGCGAATAAAGATAGATGCCATGCGCATTTCATATACCTCGCAGAAGATCAAGCCTGGTGAGATTTTGATTTATCAAGAGAAGATCTTTGTTGGTGCTCAGAACGGTATAATTGAGATTGAGCTGTTAACTCCAGCGGGACGAAATCAAATGAGCGCTGCTGAGTACGCACGAGGATTGCCATTAAAGAATGGTTTATCTTTTGGGTAAACCTAATCCAGCTCCTTCAAGGCTGGTTGCCTATGAATTAATTGCCCAGGTGAATCGTCAAGGTGCCTATGCAAATATAAGGCTTCCTGAATTATTGCTCAAAACCAAGATGAATCTGGCTGACAAAGCATTTACTACTGAATTGGCTTATGGAACCTTACGAATGCAAGCCCGGCATGATTACATTGCCTCTAAATTTATCGATAGACCTTTTGCGGAATTAGATGAGAAGATTGTTGATTTATTGAGAATGGGCATACATCAAATTACTCAGATGCGGGTTGCAGATCATGCTGCAGTGTCAGAAACTGTAGAGGTTGCCAGATTAGTAGCGGGTGAATCCAAAGCATCATATGTAAATGCCATTCTGCGCAAAGTAACCGTGGATTCCAGTGATCTATTTGAGATTAATGACTTTCCTACATTGCGTAGATTATCGATTCAATACAGCCACCCTGAATGGATCATTTCATCCTTCTTTGATCAACTTAAAAATTGGCATGAGGTTGAATTGTTTCTTGCGGCAAATAACACTCCAGCAGCTCCTGATGTAGTTGCTTGGCCGGGAAAATCTACTGTTGATGAGCTATCTACTCTCGGAGCAACTCCTATACCCGGTTATGTTAATGGGGTGAATCTTCTTGGGATTCCTATGGATTTTCCGCCAATTATTGAACGTCGAGCTGGAGTGCAAGATCGTGGATCGCAACTAGTTGTGGAGAATTTCTTAGCTACATTTAAGCCTGGTTTGTCGTGGTTTGATATGTGTGCTGGGCCAGGAGGCAAAGCCGCCTATCTGTATAACGCGTTATTGAACATGGATCCATCTGCGAACTTCTTAGCGAATGAACCAACATCTCATCGAGCTGAATTGGTAAAAAGAGTAGTCAATAATCAGCAAGTCGTTTTATTTGATGCAACTGTGCCCAGTAATTTCGAAACAAAATTTGATCGAATTTTGATTGATGCACCTTGTACAGGGTTAGGTGCGCTGCGCAGAAGGCCAGAGGCTAGATGGCGAAAATCGCTGCAGGACTTGAAGGAGTTGGTACTTTTACAAAAACAATTACTTGCTAGTGCCTATCAGCTTTTATCGGCAAATGGAGTTATAGCTTATGTAACCTGTTCACCTCATTTGGCCGAAACTAAGGGACAAGTGATTGATTTCTTATCAACACATGCGGATATGAAAATATTTCCTATAGACAATCTCGATTCGGCTCACAAAGACGGAATTTTATCTGATGGCACAGTACAGCTTTGGACTCACCATAATCAATCTGATGCTATGTTCATGGCACTATTCGAGAAAGTTGGTTAAATAACCTATGGCCAACACAGTTTTTATCGCTCCAAGCATATTGAATGCAAATTTCAATGATTTAGAGAATGAAATTGCAAAGGTATCAGTAACCGCTGATCAGCTTCATTTAGACGTTATGGACAATAAATTTGTTCCAAACTTCACCTTCGATATCAAACGAGCTTTTGAGATTATTGGTTTTTCCAAGCTTCCAGTTGATGCGCATTTAATGATTGAAGATCCAGACTCTATTGCGCCCAAGTATGCTCAAAATGGCTGCAACTCTGTAACTTTTCATTTGGAAGCGGTGAGTAATGTGTTGCAAACGATTTCTGATATCAAATCGAATGGCGCCAAGGTGGGTATAGCAATTAAGCCAGCCACCAAATTTTCAGAGGTTGAGCCATTTATTGAAAAGATAGATATGTTGTTAATAATGACAGTTGAGCCAGGTTTTGGTGGACAATCTTTCATGCATGATCAAATGCCCAAAGTTGTAGCTGCAAGAAAGCGAATTAATCAAACACCGGAGCCAAGACCGCTGCTACAAGTTGATGGCGGCGTGTCATTAGAAACTATTGCAAAAGCAGCTGCGGCCGGTGCCAACTGTTTTGTTGCCGGAAGTGCGGTATACAAATCATCTGATCCCGCTGGAATGGTTTCTCAATTGCGTAAAAAGGCCGAGATAAGTTCTGTTGGCTAACTACTTATACCCATTAAAAGCAGGAGAGTTGAAAGATCATAATTACTAATGGTTGTTGCCGCGGCCGCAGCAACCTTTGGTTTTGCATTAAATGCAACGCCTAGACCAGCAGCTTCGATCATATCCAAATCGTTGGCTCCATCGCCGACTGCAACACTTTGACTAATTGGCACATTTTCTGAAGCAGCGAACTCTTCAAGTGCATCCTTTTTTGCTTTGCGATCTATTATCTGTCCAAGAAGTTCGCCAGTAAGTTTGCCATTCTTGACTTCAAGTTGATTGGCTCGATAAAAATCCAGATTAAGAGACTTAAGCAGTGGTTCAATAACATTTATAAATCCGCCAGAGATTACGCCAACTTTATGGCCTTGCTCGTGTAATCTTTCAATTAGCTGTTCGGCTCCTGGCATTAGAGTGATTTCATCACGAATCTTTTCAATTACTGTTGAATCAAGCCCTGCTAATAATTGGACTCGCTGGGTGAGTGCTTGAGTGAAATCCAATTCTCCACTCATCGCCTGACTAGTTATTTGTGAAACAATTTCTTCTTTTCCAGCGTGTTTTGCCAGGAGATCGATCACCTCTTGCTGAATCAGCGTGGAGTCCATATCAAGTAAAACTATTCGTTTTGCTGCGCGTGTTAATCCGCCTGGTTCAACTGCCAGATCAATGCGATGCTTCACCGCGACGCTTGCTAGCGCTCTTTGAACTGTTTTGATAGATTTATTTGGAATAGTTAGTTGTAGATCGATTGCTATGTTTGGCTGTTTTGCCGTCCGCTTTATCGCTGTAATATTGCCACCCAAAGTTGCAATCTCGGAAGCAACTGCAGCTAAACCCGTCGGTTTTATTCCGTCACCAACTATCACCACGCGAAGAGTCTCATCACCTACCTTGGAATCATTATGCTGCAAAAAATCAACTGCAATATCTAGGCCAATCTCATCTTGCAGAAGTGCTAAGTCATCTGAGACGGCATTTGCATGATTAGGATCGAGTGAAATTAGCACTGTTAAAAGTAGGCGGTCTCGAATGATTAATTGTTCAATATCAAGAATTTTTACCGCAAACTGAGAAAGAGTCTGCATTAGACTTTGTGTTATTCCAGGGCGATCTTGACCTGACACCAGAATCAAGCCAGAGAAGGTGGGGACATCTTTATTCGGCATTGGCTCAGATTAACCATAAGAGAGCGTTAGGGGCGGTATCTTTCACTCCTATGAGCGCAATTTTGGAGTTATCAAATATCAGCGTTCGCAGGGGAGAGCGAGTAATCCTTGGTCCGCTAGATTGGCAAGTTTTAGATGGCCAACGCTGGGTTGTACTTGGTCCTAACGGGGCGGGAAAAACTACATTGTTACAGATTTGCTCTTCTTTAATACATCCAACAACTGGTGTAATAAAAATACTTGGCACAACACTTGGCAAGGTAGATGTTTTCGAGTTGCGCACACGAATTGGTTTAACTTCAACTGCATTAGTAGATCAGCTTCCTGCAGATGAGCTAGTTATGGATGTAGTACTGACCGCGGCTTATGCGATGTTGGGAAGATGGCAAGAAAAATATGATTTGTGGGATGAGTCAAGAGCTATGGCATTGCTCACCGCCTTAGGAGTTCGCGAACTAGGTGCTCGTACCTTCGGTTCTTTAAGTGATGGTGAAAAAAAACGAGTACAAATTGCTCGGGCTTTGATGGCTGATCCTGAATTACTACTGCTAGATGAGCCAGCATCCTCACTTGATTTAGGAGGCCGCGAAGATTTGTTGAAGCGAATTGAACTTTTCGCCACGGATCCGCTAGCACCAGCCACAGTAATTGTGACGCACCATATCGAAGAGGTCCCGGCTGGTACTACCCACGCTCTTTTGCTAAAGGATGGTTTATGTGTGGCGCAAGGTGAAATTGCTCAGGTTATTAATGATCAAAATCTATCTGCAGCCTATGGAATATCGATCTCGGTTTCAGCAGAGGGTGGCCGGTTCTTTGCTCGTGCCCGTTAATTTATTCTCTTTGATTCCGCCCCAGTGGCAAAAATTTGCGGATATCTCTGTTCTAGATCATATTTCAAAGAATTTATCTGGTGAGTTTCTACCCAATACTGATTCAATCTTCAAAGCATTCAAATTGCCGCCAGATCAGGTAAAGGTCTTGATCTTGGGCCAAGATCCATACCCCAATGCCAAAGATGCTATGGGGTTGGCCTTTTCAGTCGGCCAGAATCAGCAATTACCTGCCTCACTAAAAAATATCTTTATTGAGCTGCAAGATGATTTGAATATTATTCGCAGTAATGGTGATTTATCCGATTGGCTAGATCAAGGCGTGATGCTGCTGAATATGTCACTGACAGTAACGCCTGGTGTTCCGGCATCACACTCAAAGATAGGCTGGCAAAAATTTACCCAACCTATAGTCGAATCTCTAGCCGACAAAGGTGTGGTTAGTGTTTTGTGGGGAAGTCAGGCGCAGGAAATGAGCAAGTACTTCAAAAATGGTGATTCATTTACTGCACCGCACCCCAGTCCATTATCTGCTCATCGGGGATTTTTTGGATCAAAGCCTTTTAGCAAAGTGAATGATCGGCTAAGAGAAAAAGGTATAGCACCAATTAAATGGTAAAGGGGTGGACCCAAAGGCCCACCCCTTTAATTAATTTATTCTTATGCAGTCCAGATATTAATTGGAGATTGCAAGAAGTAGACCATGAATAATCCAGAGACAAGATACATCAATGGACTAATTTCTTTGGTGCGTCCTTGCAGAACTCGAATTACTGCGTAGGATACAAATCCAGCACCAATACCTACAGAAATATTATAGGTAAATGGCATCAAGATAATTGTTAGGAATGCAGGGATTGCTATTCCAAGGTCATCCCAATCGATGCCCTTAATCTGGGTCATCATTAAGAAACCAACAATTATCAGAGCTGGTGTTGCAGCTTCGTAAGGAATCACTGCGACGAGTGGGGCTAGGAATGTAGTAAGTAGGAATAGAATTCCAGTGACAACTGAAGCAAGACCAGTTTTTGCTCCTTCACCAACACCACTAGCTGATTCGATGTATGAAGTATTTGATGAAACAGAGCCTGCACCACCTGCTGCAGCAGCGATTGAGTCAACAAGTAGAATGCGGTTAGCACCCTCAACATTGCCATCTCTATCAACTAAGCCAGCTTGCTTACCAATTGCGGTCATAGTTCCCATCGTGTCAAAGAAGTCTGCTAGTAAAAGTGTGAAAACTAGCAATACTGCTGCAACTAATGAGATGCGATCAAACCCGCCAAGCAAATTGAAGTCACCAAGAATGTCAAACTTTGGTGTTGCAGCCATTGCCTCAGGCATAGCTGGAACATTTAGGTTCCAACCCTTTGGATTAACCGCTCCAGTAGCACCATTAAATAATGGTCCAATTTTGAATGCAGATTCAACCGCTATAGCAAGAGCAGTTGCAGCCACGATTCCGATAAGAATCGCTGCCTTAACTTTCTTTACCTGCAAAGCAATTGTCAGGAATAGACCAAATGCAAAAACGATAATCGGCCAACCAACTAGGTTTCCGTTATCTCCCAGGGTTACTGGGACAGGTCCGGACCCAGTTCTACGAACGAAACCGGCATCAACTAAACCGATCAGTGCGATGAACAAACCGATACCTACTGAGATAGCGATCTTTAATTGGGTTGGCACAGCTTTGAATACCGCAGTGCGGAATCCAGTTAGTACCAAGATCAAGATTATTAAGCCTTCAAGGACAACAAGTCCCATGGCATCTGCCCAGGTCATTTTCGAGGCAACACCAACAGCAACGAAGGTGTTTAAACCTAATCCGGTTGCTATGGCTAATGGAAAGTTAGCGACTAAGCCCATCAAGATGGTCATAACGCCGGCAATGAGTGCAGTGGCTGCGGCAACTAATGCAAGATTAGGAGCATCGCCTCCACCAATGTATTTTCCATCAGCATCTTTAGCAAGACCGATGATGAGTGGATTGAGCGCAACTATGTAGGCCATTGTGAAGAATGTGACGACGCCGCCACGAACCTCTTGAGCTACGGTTGAGCCACGCTGACTGATTTTAAAGAAACTATCAAGCATGGAATAGACCCTTCTGTTTTTTTAACATGGTGTTTTCGACATGTTGTCAGATGCGGTCTGACAAGCCGAGGGGGATGACCTGAATCTATTGGCTACCTCTTAGTAAGTCGGCTTACGACACCAAGAGAAATCGCAACAGATTGACCAATCAAGAGGGCAAATAAAGCTGTACCCACACCGAGGGAGCCTCCCAGCGCCGCACCAACAGATAGGGCTGCTACCTCAATCAACAATCTCACCCTTCCGACTCGCACCCCGGTTTTGTAGTGAAGTCCAGTCATTAATCCATCCCTGGGTCCGGTACCCAATCCGCAGGTTATATAAAGAGCCGAACCAACTCCAACCAAACCAATCCCAACTAGAACATAAACATATTTTACAAACACATTACTAAGATCAGGAATTATAAAAAGTCCTAGTTCAAGAGCTGCTGCAATCACAACGATGTTTGTCACTGTGCCAAAACCTGGCTTCTGCTTAAGTGGTATCCAAAGAGCCAATACAGCCACTGACACAAGAAAAGTGGATTCTCCGATATTAAAATCAGAGTTGAGTGAAATTCCTTCAGACAGCACTACCCAAGGAGAATTCCCCAATCCAGTAACAACTAAGAATGCTTCACCGATACCGAATATCGTTAATCCGAAAATCAAAATAAATAATCGCTGGAAATGATGTTTGCCAGATCCTAAAGACCAGGTCGATTCTGCACGCCAGGGTGTAATTGGAATCGTGCGTGAGGGCTTTAACATTTTTATGAATTTTTGAAACAAACTTTCATGATTTGATGCTTGATTCACTGCTAAACTCTAGCCCATACAACACGTAGAGATTGGTACATATTGGATTTCACTTATGGGCAAGCAGTAATTATTGGATTTATTCAAGGAATCACTGAGCTCTTTCCAATTTCAAGTTTGGGTCACGCCATTCTCATACCAGCCTGGATGGGCGGATCATTTCGTGAGTTTATAAGTGAGGAAAACGAAGCCTATTTATTAATTACAATTGCCATGCATTTAGCAAGTTCGGTTGCATTATTTTTAGTTTTCCGTAAAAGATGGATTCACTTGATTTCTGGCAGCGTTCATGCCGTTGCTAGCAAAAACTATCAAGATACTTCATTTCGTGTATTAAGTTATATATTCATTGCCACGATTCCGGTGGGGGTATTGGGAATAGCCTTTGGGGATTATTTCCAAAGCATTTTTGGTAATCCACAATACTCAGCCCTTTTTCTTACTTTAAATGGTTTATTACTTATCACAGCAGAGCGGCTGTCTCATCGAGATATCGCCGCTGAATTGCAAGATTCAGATGCAGAGATAGATAGGCGAGTTAGTGCAATAACTGCAGTAGCTATTGGATTTGGACAGAGCTTGGCGCTCTTTGCTGGCATCAGCAGATTTGGTGTAACTATGAGTGCGGGATTGCTGCGCAAGTTAAACCATTCTGTCGCATCTGATTTTGCATTTTTGCTTTCACTACCGGTGATTGTGGGCGCCTCAATCATCAAATTACCTGAGCTTTTTACAACTAATGCAAATGAGCTGTTTGGTCAAATTTTGGTTGGTTCAGTTATATCTTTCATCGCAACTTATATTAGCGTCACCTTTTTGGTTCGTTGGTTTAAAACCAAAACTTTGTACCCATTTGCAATCTATTGCTTAGTATTTGGTATCTCATCCTTTGTGCGGTTTATCTAGATGTTTCCTGGAATAGGTACCGTTCTTAATATTTCAACCATAATTATTGGTTCAATGATAGGTATTTTAGTTGGTACGAAATTAAATGAAAAACTTCGAAATCTGATCGTGGATGTCCTCGGTTGTGTCACAGCCATCTCGGCCGCTGACGCCCTTAGTGCCTATTGGGATCCAACGCTTACCCAAGCCCTACCAGATGGGGGTGCGATATTGGTTATAATTTTTTCATTGTTATTAGGTGCCTTAATTGGTACTTGGTTTAAAATTGAAGAGGGCTTAGAAAGTCTTGGTAAGAAACTAAAGGATCGATTCAGTCCGCAAGGTGGTTCTGATTTTGTTGAGGGATTTGTATCAGCTTCATTAATTTTTGCGATTGGTCCATTGGCCATTCTGGGCAGTATCTCCGATGGTATGGGAAGTGGCATTGATCAGTTGATATTGAAAAGCACATTGGATGGTTTCACATCAATCGCCTTTGCTGCATCCCTTGGTTGGGGAGTGGCGCTGTCATCATTGCCAGTAGGCATTTATCAATTCTTTTGGACCGCTATTGGCTTATTTCTTGGCGCAATTTTGGCGCCATATCAGATCGCTGCCATGACAGCCGTTGGTGGGGTATTGCTTATCGGCATCGCTCTTAGATTGTTAAAGATCCGTGAGATCGCAGTGGCGAATCTGCTGCCTGCTCTGGCATTAGCGCCTTTGTTGGCACTTCTTGCTCATCAGTTTATTTAGAAGGTTTTGGCGTCAATTACAAAGCGATATTTAACATCACTGGCAACTGTTCGATCAAAAGCCTGATTAATGTAATCGGCTTTAATAACCTCAACATCACACAATATGTTATGTGTGCTGCAGAAATTTAACATTTCTTGTAGCTCACTTACGCCACCAATCATCGAGCCGGCCAGTGATCTACGCTGACCTAATAATGTTCCCGCTGCAACTTCATATGGCTTGCCGGGAAGTCCAATAACAACCAGGGTGCCATCCAATTTTAACGCTTGCAAGTAAGGTTCGAAATTGATTTGTGCAGAAATTGTATTTAAAATCAGATCAAAACTTTTTTTGTACTTTTTTAGTTCACCAGCGTTGTTACTTAAGACAAAGTGATCAGCTCCCATTGCTTTCGCATCCGCCTCTTGTTCTGGTGAATGAGAGAAAACAGTTGTCTCAGCTCCCAGGGCGTGGGAAAACTTAACTCCCATGTGTCCCAAACCGGCAAGTCCCATAATGGCTACTTT
>SXRC01000083.1 GCA_005793655.1 Actinomycetota bacterium | reverse complement strand
TGTATGTAGAAGCTTCGATCGCTCCAGCACCTGAATCAGTTGTGAAGATAGCAAGTGTGCCACCGTACGGCTTTAACTCACCGGATGCGTTTAACTGACCAAACCAGTAACCGTTATAACCAATCCGACTTGTGGCTGAGTAATTAAGTGGCACTAAACCTGCACCAGCAAACTTTGCACCCTTACTTTCGATTGCCGAGATCAAACCGGCACGAGTTAAGTTTTTACCAGCAGCACGTAATGCTTGCACAGTTAACATCGCTGAGTTCATGCCTTGCAGCACGACGTTGTCAAAAGTGACACCTTTGTTGTACTTCTCATTGATTGTCATAAATTGACTTACATACTCATCACTTTTATCTTTTGCATCTGGGAAGAAACTCGCAGCAACTACACCAGTTAGGGTTGTTGCCTTCACTCCTAAAGCAAGAAGTGTGTTGGCATCGCCACCAACTGAGCCGGCAATCCAAGTAAACTTGCTGACAAGATCAAGTGACTCCGCTGCCTTTAAAATGCCCGCAGTTACATCTGTGGTTCCAAACATTACAAGTACTGGCTTGCCAGGGATGGCACTTAATCCAGTTAATAATGCCTTGGCACGCGCATCAGTTAAGGATGATTGTGGATACAAAGTTGTTGAAGCAAGCGTCAAGGCGCCGGCTTTAAAACCATTCACACCATCAATACCAAATTCATCATCTTGAGCAATTAAGGCAACGGCTTGTCCCGTATATTTTTCTTTAATAAATTTGGACATAATCTTTGCTTCCATTGCATAACTAGGAAGGACTGTGAAGGTAGTTGGGTATTTTGTGGTGTCACCGAAGCCACTAAAGCCCGTATTCACAAATAGATCAGGAACATTATTTTTAGCTAGTGCTGCTGCCTTGTAAGCCTTTGAGTGAGTGGCAGTTCCAAGTGCGCCAACTAGGGCAAAAACGTTGTCCTTTAAAATTAAGTTTGTAGTTTGAGTGGCAGCAAGTGTTGGCAAATACTTGTCATCACGGCTGATTAATGTGATCTTGCGACCATTTACGCCACCATTGGCGTTGATGTAATTAAAGTATGCCTTCATTGCTCCTGGAACCTTGCCATAGGCAACTCCAGCTGAGCCTGTTAGTGGGGATGAAATTCCCAATTTGATCTCAGTTGCGCTAACTCCCGGTGTTGCCGCCTGTGCTGGCAGTGTGCTTAGCACCAATGCCCCAGCTGCGATCACCGCTGAAGCAAGACTTGCTCGCTTCATGCTTTTATTTCTGATCATTTATTTCCTTCCCTAGGTTTATTACGAGTTTTTTGAGCCTAAACTTTTTTCTTGTGATGGTGCCTTTTTAGTAGGTGACCTGGACCATTTGGTGTGAAGACCACCGCCAAGATCAGCAGTGCACTTACCAAAAACCCAGGCAAGGTCGTTGTGAACCCCTCCGATCCTCCAATGCGAGATACTAGCGAATCAGCGATTTCAGGGATAGCAACAAGTACCAACCCGCCAAGAATGACACCTTTTAGGCTGTACAGACCAGTAACAACCGCCCCAGTCAGCACGGCAAAGGAGAGACTTAAGGGGAAAGCGCTGGGTGAGACTCCGCTTATCAGCATTACCAGCAAACCCCCAGATAGGCCCGCCACCCCAGAGCTCAGTGCAAATGCCATCACCTTTAACTGACCCACATTGATTCCAGATAATTGCGCCGCAACTGGATTATCACGCATTGCCTTAAATGTTCTGCCGTATCTGCCAGATAGTAAGTTAGCAACTAACCAAACCATAATTAGTGCAGCAAGGGTACTGATCCAAAAAAACCATTTGTATTGCGAGAACTCATCGCCAAATCTGGCAGGAGCTACACCCACATCAAAAACAATCCCTTCCTCCCCTCCTAAAATTGGGAATTGATTTGCCAGAGTGGGTAGTGAAATCGCTAATGCCAGAGTCGTGCCAGCAAGGTATGGGCCACTTAATCTTGCGACTACTAAACCTAAAATTAATCCAAAAATCCCAGCTACAAACACTGAAATTATTAATCCAATCACCGGATGTAAGCCAGCATTAAAGATGGATAAGGCACCGGTATATGCACCTACTGCCATTAACGCACCGTGTCCAAGTGAGAGTTGTCCACTGTAACCGGTAAGTAAAATTATCGAAGTGATTGCAAGCGCATAGGTGGCAACAAATGAGCCCTGATACAACTCTAGGTCGCCAACACGATCTCCTAAAATTAGTAATATCCAACCAAAAAATATATATAAAAGTAATCGCTTTTTAGTTGGAGTAGTTTTAATCATCTAAGCACTTCTGCTTTTCTTTGAACCAAATAAACCTCCAGGCTTAAGTAATAAAACTACAACTAAAACTATGAATGCAGTCGGGAAAAATAACTTTGCACTTATGTAGGTAGTAGCAAAGTTAATGGCAAATCCTAAAATCATTGCACCCACTACCGCTCCAAATAAACTTTCAAGTCCTCCGATAACTGCTGCAACAAATCCAAAAACTAAAAGAAGATCCATTGCATTTGGAAATAAAAAATAACCTGGAATATATAACATTCCGGCTAAGCCACCAGAGGCACCAGCTATTGCCCAACCTAATGTTCTAACTGAATCAACTTTGATTCCAGATAATTTAGCAATCTCTGGTGAATAAGCAGAGGCCCTTAATGCCAATCCAATATCAGTTTTTTGGAACAAAATAATTAGCAGCAACATAGCTAGTGCAACAAAAATTAGTACCAATAAGTTGTATCTACTGAAAGCAATAACTGTTCCCATTACTTTAAAACCGCCGGTCGATACTGGGGCTTCTATTGATTGGTTTGTTAGGCCCCAAATAAATCCAATGATTGCCTGGATAATTCCTAGTAAACCTAAGGTGGCAACAACTGGTGCGATCATCACAATTGGACCAGATTTGATCCTTTTGAAAATCGGTCTCATAAAAAATCTATCAATTACTGCACCAAGAATCGCACCACTTACAACTGCAACAAGTAAGGCCAGCCAATAAGAGCCGGTGCGCTGAATGACTGTGTATCCAATATAGGTTGTTAACACTGCTTGGCCAGCTTGGGCAAAGTTAATTACCCTAGTTGAGCGCCATACCAAAACCAATGCCAATGCCATTAAGGCATAAATAGCACCAGATGATAAGGATGTTAGAACTGCGGTAATAAATTGCGTCATTTTAAAACCCCAAATAGGCAGCGCGTACTGCCGGATCATTAAGTAGTTTTTCTGCCGAATCAACCGCAACTACTGAGCCAAGATTTAAAACTACTCCTTCATCAGCAATTTTTAGTGCACCCATAGCATTTTGTTCAACCAAGACAACAGTCAGATTCATCTTTTTTACTAAAGATTTAATAGTTTGAAAAATTTGTTCCACAATCAATGGCGCAAGCCCAAGGGATGGTTCATCTAATAACAGCAGCTTTGGTCGAGCAATTAAAGCTCTACCAATTGCCAACATCTGGCGCTCACCACCTGATAAAGAGCCAGCAGATTGTGATAAGCGCTGGCCTAAAATTGGAAATAGTTCAATTACTTCACTTGTTGCTAGGGCAACATCTTTCTTATCTTTGCGCCATATTCCTGGCAGAGCTAAATTCTCTTTCACACTTAACTCAGCTATTACTGATTTACCATCCGATACATGCATGATGCCAGAACGTGCTAAATCTTCTGGACGAGCACCTAATATTGAATCACCATTCCAACTCGCGCTCCCTGAAGCTGCCTCTTTCAAGCCAGATAATGTGCGCAGCAATGTAGTTTTGCCAGCACCATTTGCACCAATGATGGCAGCCAACTGTCCCTGTGGCACAGTAAATGAGACATTATTTATTGCTCTGATTGCACCATGATCAATTGTTAAATTGCTGACTACCAGGCTCAATTGTTCACCCCAAGGTATGCAGCAACTACCGCTGGATCTTGGCGGACAGTTTCAACCTCGCCAGATGCAATTACTTCACCAAAGTTAAGTACATAAAGTCGATCACAAACACTCAT
>SXRC01000082.1 GCA_005793655.1 Actinomycetota bacterium | reverse complement strand
TCTACCAAGACTTTCAAATTGGGTTATTGATAAAAAACAAGGTGAGATTACATCTGCAATGAATATGGCAATAAGATTTATTGGAATATTCACCGTGCCAGCAGCATTATTGTTTTTAGTTTTTGGTGAGGTTATATCTAGGGTTTTATACTTTGGTATATCAGATGATGATGCAAATTACCTCGGTCTGACCTTATCTGCCTTTGCACTAGCTCTGATACCAGTAAGTATTAATTTGATTTTACTTCGTGGTTTAAATGCTTTTGAAAACTTGCGATCACAGGTAATTGGTAATCTAATTATGAATATTATTTCAGTAATTTTATCAATTGTAGTAGCGATGTACGTAGAGCCAAAATGGATAACAGTTGGTTTAGCTGGAGTCTTTACTATTCATTATTTTATTGGCGCAGCTTTTTCGTTTTACTTAATTAAGCACCATCAAATTCATCTTCCAGTTTTTAGTATTATGGTTTTCTACCTTAAGTTATTACTGATTTTTTCACTGTCTTTAGCACCCACTTGGGTATTTAGAGATAAAATACCTGGTGGGAATTTAATTTACCTAGTACTTGTTGTTTTGGTGTCAGCCGTTTTGTATCTATTCATCCTACGGTTGTTCAAAATGCCTGAGGTCACATCCTTGATGAAAATGATTAAGGCGAGAAAGGAATAGGCTGGTCTCTGTGAGTGATGTTAATGAAGTAGTCATTGTCGGATCTGGTCCGGCTGGATACACCGCTGCAATTTATGCTGGCCGAGCACAATTAAAGCCAGTTATTTATGAAGGCTCTGTTACTGCAGGTGGTGCGTTAATGAACACCACTGAGGTAGAAAACTTTCCAGGATTTGCTACTGGTGTTATGGGACCTGAGTTAATGGAATCAATGCGTAAGCAGGTTGAGCGATTTGGTGCCAAAATAATTACCGATGATATTGTTTTGGTGAAATTAACTGGTGAGATAAAGGAGTTAACCGATGGCTCTGGAAATACTGTAAAAGCAAAATCAGTAATTTTGGCGATGGGTTCTGCCTATAAAGAGATTGGGTTGCCAAATGAAAAACGTTTATCTGGCCGGGGAGTTTCTTGGTGTGCGACCTGTGATGGTTTCTTTTTTAGAGATCAGGTGATTGCAGTTGTTGGTGGTGGTGATTCAGCAATGGAGGAGGCAATTTTTCTAACTAAATTTGCTAGCGAGGTGGTCTTAATACACCGACGAGATAAATTTAGAGCATCAAAAATTATGATTGAGCGGGCAGAGAAAAATCCAAAGATTGAGTTTTTATTCAACCATGAAGTAATTGATGTATTAGGGGATGACAAAGTATCCGGCCTTAAATTAAAAAACACTTTGACTGCTCAAGAGGTAGTTAAAGATTTCACTGGCTTGTTTGTAGCAATTGGACACCTGCCTAGAAGTGAATTGTTAGTTGGACAGTTGGAGTTAAATACTGACGGATATGTGCAGGTCGAGGGGCGAAGTACCAAAACTCAGATACCTGGAGTCTTCGCCTGTGGTGATCTAGTTGATTTCACCTACCGCCAAGCGATAACCGCCGCTGGCACCGGCTGCCAGGCAGCTTTAGATGCTGAGCGGTTTTTATCTGGGCATTAATTTTAAAGATTTAAAGAATTAAAAGTAAGATAAGCAGATAACTAACAAGATGAAAAATGGTGAGAAAATGGCAACATCAAAGGTAACAACCGCTGATTTTGAATCAGTGGTTTTAAAAAGTACAACCCCAGTATTGGTAGATTTTTGGGCAGAGTGGTGTGGTCCATGTCGAGCACTTGGCCCAATTTTGGAGGAGATCTCCAATGAGTATGGTGCCAAGTTGAAGATTGTTAAGTTAAATACCGATGAAGAGGGCGCCATTGCTATGAAATATGGCATCTCATCTATCCCTACTATGAATGTATTTGTTAATGGTGAGGTAGTAAAAACTATTGTTGGTGCTAAACCAAAGCCGGCATTACTTAAAGATCTTGAAAGTTATATTAAGTAATATTTTATAAACTACTTAAGAATTTATGAGCGATCAACCAAAATTAGGAGATCGCTCAGATGCAATTGGGTTATTTGCTAATACATTAAACAGATTAGGTTTTCTCACCACACCCTCTGATATTTTTGATGAAAAACTTACCCAAGGTATTAAAGCATTCCAACAAGCTAGAGGGTTGACGGCAACTGGGGTAATAAATGAGATTACTGCCAGAGTGTTGGAGGAGGCAAGATTTAAACTTGGTGATCGAATTTTGTCATTTAATCAAGCCACTGTTATGCGCGGGGATGATGTTAGTAATTTGCAAGATCGATTAATTCAAATGGGATTTAATTGTGGCAAGGCAGATGGCATTTACGGTACCAATACTGAAGGTGCGGTAAAGGAGTTTCAAAAATCTGTTGGTATCCTCCCTGACGGCAAATGTGGACCAGTAACTTTGATTGCATTAATGCGATTAGTAAAAACTGTCTCAGGTGGTGCACCAAGTGCGCTTAGAGAAAATGTTAAACATGCAGTTCGATCACCAGCATTAGCAAATAAAGTAATTGTGCTAGATCCAAGTTGGGGTGGTGAGTTCACTGGTGAGAACCAAAATGGTGTAGTTGAGGCTGAGGTGGTTTTTGATTTGGCCCAAAGATTAGAGGGAAGATTAATCGCACTAGGAGTTAATGTTGTTTTAACTAGAAGTGCTAAAAATTCGCCATTAGAAAAAGATCGAATCCAGGTTGCCAACTCAGTAAATGCAGATTTAGTAATTGCGCTAAAGGTTGATACCTATAAAAATGAGAATGCTAACGGGGTAGCAACTTATTATTATGGTCGAGATAACCAAGCGGTGAGCTCTGTAGTTGGTGCACGGTTTGCAAATTTATTACAGCGAGAGATATGTGCCCGAACTGATTTATTAAACTGTCGCACCCATGCAAAAAGTTGGGACTTACTTCGCTTAACCCAAGCGCCAACCGTTCGAATTGATTTGGGGTATCTTTCAAATCCAAAGGATGCAAAACGTTTAGCGACGCCAACCTTTCGAGACACACTGGCTGAAGCGATGATTGTGGCGATCCAACGGCTTTATCTCTCACAAGAAGATGATGCCAAGACTGGGACGTTGAAGATCTCTGATCTAAGAAGGGCAGGTATTCGAAACTAGTTTTATTGATGTGGTTGTTTATGGCAAACTTGGTCAATGGATTCTGGTAGAAAATTTAAAGTTGTTAAAGGCGACTCCCTTGAACGAGTGCGCACCGGTGCACCAGAGAATCTGCCAGAGCGTTTTGCCCATCGAGCCCTTGGCATGCAAGCAAGTGAGATCAGATCACTCTTTGCTGTAGCTAGTCGGCCAGAGATTGTCTCCCTCGCTGGTGGTATGCCAAATCTTTCTGCCCTTCCAATGCAGATGATGGCCTCAGTTACTGAGAAACTAATTAGTGAAAATGGCGCAGAGGCGTTGCAGTATGGAAATGGCCAAGGACATCCTAGGTTGCGTGAGCAAATATGTGATGTAATGGCACTTGAAGGAATTAGAGCCCACCCAGATGATGTGGTTGTTACTACCGGCTCCCAGCAAGCACTTGATTTAATCTCTCGAATATTTATTGATCCAGGTGATGTGGTTTTGGTTGAAGCACCCTCCTATGTTGGCGCCCTTGGCACCTTTAAACAGTATGAAGCATCGGTGGTTCATATCAACATGGACCAAGATGGTTTAATTCCACAAGCACTCGCAAATGCAATAAAAAGCATTAAAGCATCTGGGCGCAAAATTAAGTTTTTGTACTTAATTCCAAATTACCAAAATCCAGCTGGAGTATTACTGCCAGCTGATCGCCGTACTGAGATATTAGATATCGCCCGCAGAGAAGGCATATTCATTGTCGAAGATAACCCATATGGCTTATTAGGTTTTGAAAAACCATCCCCTAATGCGATGAGGGCAAGTGATTCTGAGAATGTTATTTACTTAGGGACTTTTTCTAAGACTATCGCGCCAGGTTTGCGAGTTGGTTGGGCATTAGTGCCACAATCTTTAAAGGATAAGATGGTAATTGCCTCTGAATCATCAATTCTTTGTCCATCAAATTTTACTCAACTTGTAATTTCTAACTACCTAGCAAATCAGCCTTGGCGTGATCAGATAACAAGTTTTGCAAAGTTATATAAAGAACGCCGCGATGCCGCTCTTTCTGCCTTAGATAAGTACTTTCCAAAAAATGCTACCTGGACTAAGCCAGCTGGTGGTTTTTATATTTGGATCACCCTGCCACCTGAGATTGATACCAACGCGCTTATGCCAAAGGCAATTGCTGCCAAGGTTGCATATGTGCCTGGAACCGCCTTTTATGCAGATGGTTTTGGCTCTTGGTCACTTCGTATCTCCTACTGCTACCCAACAGTTGAAAGAATTACCGAAGGAATTAAATCTTTGGCTGGGGTAATAAAAAGTGAGATGGAAGCTCGCCAGATTAATTAATCTTTAATTACCTTATTTATTCGCTCTAAATCCTCCACCGTTGCAAACTCAATCACAATCTTGCCTTTCTTCTTTCCCAACTCAACATGCACCCCAGTATCTAGGTAATCAGATAGTTGATCTGAAATCTCTTTTAATTTTGGTGAGAGTAATTTGCCAGTGCGAAGTGATCCACTCTTCACCTTCGCGCTCCCTGTTGCCACAATCTCCTCAACCGCTCTAACTGTTAATCCCTCTGCCACAATTCGATTGGCTAGATTTTCAATTTCTTTTTCATCTGTTAGCGATAAAAGCGCTCTGGCATGTCCTGCTGAGATAACACCTGCTGCCACCTTTCGTTGCACTGTGGGTGGCAAATTAAGTAGGCGCATGGTGTTGGTAATTGTTGGTCTTGATTTACTTAATTTCACTGCCAACTCATCATGGGTGTAATTGAAATCATTTAATAATTGTTGATAGGCAGCCCCCTCTTCCAGTGGATTAAGTTGGCTGCGGTGAATATTTTCTACCAACGCCTCACGTAGTAATTGATCATCACTAGTTTGTCTAATTATTACTGGGATGCTTTTTAAGCCAGCAAGTTTGGCGGCGCGAAATCTGCGCTCGCCCATAATTATTTGATACTTACCATTTCCAATTGATCTAACAACTGGCGGCTGTAATAAACCAACCTCTTTGATTGATAATGCCAGCTCTGCTAATTGATCTTCATCAAATACAATTCTTGGTTGTTTTGGATTAGCAGAGATATTGTTTAAATTAATCTCATCTCGATTGGCGGTAATTACTCCTGTTGATGTTTTTATCTCAGTTGGCATTACCGCGGTGGGAATTAACGCATCTAATCCTCGACCTAAACCACCTTTACGAGCACTCATCATGCACTCTCGTTTTTAATATTAATTGATGCGCCACCTCGATTTGAGATCTCTCGTGCCACAGACAAATAAGCAAGTGCTCCGGGGGATGCTGCGTCATATGTCATCACAGTTTGGCCAAAAGATGGAGCTTCTGAGATTCGCACCGCTCTTGGTATTGGGGTGCTAATTAATTCATTTGGAAAATGTTTTTTAACATTATCTGCCACATCATTTGCAAGCCTGGTTCTGCTATCAAACATCGTTAAAACTATGGTGGTTAAGGTGATCTTAGGATTTAATCGCTTCTGCACCTCACCTAATGTTTCAAGTAATAAGGAAAGGCCCTCAAGTGAGTAGTACTCACATTGAATTGGCACTAATACCTCATCAGCTGCTGCGAGTGCGTTGATAGTTAATAAACCCAAACTAGGTGGACAGTCAATAAATACATAATCAAATCGTTGTCCAGTATTTTGTTTAGCTGCTAAAAAACTTTGCAACGCAGCCTGTAATCTAAACTCTCTGGCAACTGCTGGGACTAGTTGTATTTCAGCTCCAGCTAAATCAGAGTTCGCCACAATTGCTTCTAGGTGGGGAAAGTTTGCAACCTTTACTACCGCCTCCGACATTGGTAGATCATTAATTAAAACATCATAGGTTCCAGCCAGATTGTCTCGATCAAGACCAAAAGCGGTTGAGGCATTTCCTTGTGGATCTAAATCAATAACTAAAACTTTTAGCCCGCCCATTGAAAGGGCTGCTGCCAAATTTACTGCGGTTGTGGTTTTTCCTACCCCGCCCTTTTGGTTGGCGACTGTAAAAATACGGGTTTTTAAGGGGGCAAGCATCGGCTCTTTAAGCCGTCTTACCCCAACTGGTGCCCCACACCCACCGGCAGGTGTTGGCGCAGCCGCACTTGTTTCATGTGAAACATCATCTTCCCTCATGGGGGGAAGTTAAGCACCTTTGGTTATGCAGACCACCCTTGCCACAGCCAGATTTGGTAGTGATATCTCATGAAGCTTGGCGGCGGCACCTTTTTTTAACTTGGTCGAAGCCATTTCTGCCTCAACCTGCTCGCCTTTGATTGCCAAAAGGCAGCCACCCCTTGGAATCATGTGCCAAGAGATTTGGATTAGTTTTTCTAGGGGGGCAACCGCTCTGGCGGTGACCACCTCAAACTGTTTTTTAACTGTTTCAGCCCGACCCCTTATAACCTCTATCGGCAGGTGAAGCTCTGAAATCACCTCATTTAAAAAATCAACCCGCCGTTGCAGCGGCTCAATCAAGCTCACCTTTAAATCTGGCCGAGCCAAAGCGATCACAATCCCAGGAAGCCCTGATCCTGAGCCAATATCTCCTACCCGCACCCCTTGTGGGATAAGGGTGGTTATGGGTAGGCAGTTTGCAATATGGCGCTGCCAGATCCGATCCCCCTCTTTGGGGCCGATTACTCCACGCTCGATTCCGGTGGTTTTTAAGATTTGGGCGTAGGCCTGAATCTGATCTGACCCGCCTTTAAGGAAGGCGAGTAGCTCAGCACTTGGTTTCACGTGAAACTTTAGGCAGGAAGTACTACCACGCAGCGATCTGGGTCTTCACCCTCAGATTCACTTGTAAGGCCCAACTCCTGGATGGTGTCATGGACAACCTTTCTCTCAAAGGCGTTCATTGGCCG
>SXRC01000081.1 GCA_005793655.1 Actinomycetota bacterium | reverse complement strand
TGCTTGCCCAACGAGTGGAGGAGTCCCTTCGCTTAGATGGTGTGGCAGAGGTTGAGGCCCAAGAGGTGGGAATGGCAATTCTTGCGCCACTCCGAGAACTCGATGAGGTCGCCTACCTACGATATGCCTCGGTATACCGTAGTTTTTCCTCCCTGGAAGATTTTGAAGGTGAGATCGCATTGCTGCGAGCTGAGCCTTCTAGAAACCCAAAACTTTCGCAGAAACAACAAGCTTTCTCCGCACCAAAAAATTAATAGATTTAAATAAGTAAAAAGAAGTAAATATTCGGGGGCCCCTTAAGTAGATAGATAGGCAAGAAAAGAAGCTGATACGAAGAGACGAAAAAAAGAAAAGTAAACTAAAAAAGATTTAACAACAAATTAAGGGGAGTATGAAATGTCAATCGTTAACAAGCCTGCTGCGGTAAAGGGTGAAAACAAAATTGGTGGTAGCAAAGCACTTACCATCGAGCGGATCTACACCACCGCTGGAGTTCACCCATATGACACCGTCAAGTGGGAGAGGCGCGATGTAGTTCAGACCAACTGGAAATCCGGTGAGGTTATCTTTGAACAAAAAGGTGTTGAGTATCCAGATTTCTGGTCGGTAAATGCCTCCACCATTGTTACTACTAAATACTTCCGCGGCGCGGTGGGGGCAGAAAATCGTGAGTGGTCACTTAAGCAGGTAATTGATCGTGTGGTACTTACCTACACAAAAGCTGGAAAAGATAATAATTACTTTGCCACCCCAGCTGATGCTGAAGTTTTTGAACATGAATTAACCCATATGTTGATGCACCAAATATTTTCATACAACTCACCAGTTTGGTTTAATGTTGGAGCTGCTGCCCCACAACAGGTCTCAGCCTGCTTTATTCTCTCCGTTGATGACACGATGGAATCAATTCTTAATTGGTATAAAGAAGAGGGCTTTATCTTCAAAGGTGGATCAGGTGCGGGTCTTAATCTCTCCCGAATTCGCTCCTCAAAAGAGCTTTTAAAATCAGGTGGCACAGCATCTGGACCAGTTTCATTTATGCGGGGCGCTGATTCATCCGCTGGCACAATCAAATCAGGGGGTGCGACTCGTCGCGCTGCCAAGATGGTGGTGTTAGATGTTGATCATCCAGATATTGAAGAGTTTATTGAGACAAAGGTAAGAGAAGAAGAGAAGATTAGAGCACTCCGTGATGCCGGCTTTGATATGGACCTTGGCGGAAAAGATATTATTTCAGTGCAATATCAAAATGCTAATAACTCAGTGCGAGTATCAGATGCCTTTATGCGCGCCTATGAAAATGGTGAGTCATTTGGTTTAACTGCCAGATCAACTGGTGAGGTTTTAGAAACTGTTGATGCAAAGAAATTATTTAGAAAGATGGCAAAAGCTGCTTGGGCGTGCGCCGATCCTGGAATTCAATACGATGACACCATCAATGAGTGGCACACCAACCCAGAGACTGGCAGGATCAATGCATCCAATCCATGCTCTGAGTACATGTCACTAGATAACTCATCATGTAACTTGGCCTCAATTAACCTGTTAAAGTTTTTAAAGCCAGATGGTTCATTTGATGTGAAGACATTTGTGAAGGTAACTGAGTTGGTTATTACCTCAATGGATATCTCAATTTGTTTTGCAGATTTTCCAACTCCAGCAATTGGTCAAACCACCAGAGATTTTCGTCAATTAGGAATTGGCTATGCAAATCTTGGTGCACTCCTGATGGCGCTAGGTCTTGCCTATGATTCAGATGGCGGACGGGCATTAGCCGGAGCGATCACCTCAGTATTAACTGGTGTTTCATATCGCAGAGGCGCAGAGCTTGCTGGCATTGTTGGTGCTTACAACGGTTATGCAAGAAATGCCACCGCTCACACCAAGGTAATGCGCAAACACCAAAATGCTACTGAGTCGGCAAAATCTGTTTCAACCTTAGATAAAGATGTTTGGGCAGAGGCGATCAAGCAATGGGCAACTGGTAATGCGTTAGGTGAGAAAAATGGCTGGCGCAACGCACAAGCTTCCGTATTAGCTCCTACTGGAACTATTGGCTTGATGATGGATTGTGATACCACCGGTATTGAGCCAGATCTTGCCCTGGTTAAGTTTAAGAAGATGGTGGGCGGGGGTTCAATGCAGATTGTGAACCAGACTGTGCCATTAGCACTTAAAAAACTTGGCTACACCGATGAGACAATTGAAGCAATTGTTGAGTACATATCTGAGAATGGAAATATTGTTGATGCCCCTGGCTTAAAGCTTGAGCATTACACCGTATTTGATTGCGCAATGGGTGCTCGCTCAATTAGTGCGATGGGCCATGTTCACATGATGGCAGCATGCCAACCATTTTTATCAGGTGCGATCTCAAAGACAGTTAATCTGCCAGCCGATGCCACAGTGGAGGAGATTGAGGAGGTCTACTACCAAGGTTGGAAGTTGGGTGTTAAGGCACTTGCCGTCTACCGTGATAATTGCAAGGTTGGACAACCACTATCTGATTCAAAGGGTAAAAAAGCTGAGGTAGTAGTTGATAACGCCCCAACTGCCATTCGCCGTCGTCTGCCAAAATCTCGTCCTGCACAAACCACATCATTCTCCGTAGGTGGAGCTGAGGGGTATATGACCTCTGGTGCATACGCTGATGGCGCTCTAGCTGAAGTATTCCTAAAGCTTGGCAAGCAAGGATCAACTCTTGCCGGTGTAATGGATGCCTTCTCAATTGCAGTATCAATTGGATTGCAATACGGCGTACCACTTGAAACCTTTGTAGAGAAATTTGCTAACCAAAGGTTTGAACCAGCCGGTATGACAGATGATGCGGATATCAGAATGGCGCAATCGGTAATGGATTACATCTTCCGCCGTCTTGCCCTTGATTACCTACCATTTGAATCACGATCCTCCCTTGGTGTCTACTCGGCTGCAGAGCGCGCTAGCGCCCTAGAAAGTGGTGAGTACACAGCTGATGAAAAAGGAGCGGTAAGTACGCCAGTAAAAAAAACTCAAGAGATAAAGATTCAAAAAGCACCAGTTGATAACTCACTTGTTGGCTCATCAATGGAGCTCTTTGAGAAGATGGCTGGGGTTAAATCTGATGCACCACTTTGTATGACATGTGGTGTGAAGATGAGAATGGCTGGCTCATGTTTTGTCTGTGAAGGATGTGGAAACACCTCTGGTTGTTCTTAAGATGAACTAGAGGATCGTGCTGATCCTGGCCAGCAACTGTGGCCAGGTGTTTGCGAAACTAGGGTGCAAATTTTTGTTTGAAACTTGATTAAGTTCAACCCAAGCAACCTCTTTGGATTCATCATTTGCCTCATGGGCAACTAATTCAGGATGTGCTTTGGCAATTACTGTGTTATACGCCCACACTCCATGATCATCGGTGAAGATTTCACCTAGTGTTAGATCCTTTTCAAAGACGCCGATCTCCTCATGTGCCTCTCTGATGGCAGCTTCAATTGCACTTTCATGGGAGTCTCTAGCACCACCTGGAATACCCCAAGTATCCCCATTGTGAACCCAAGGAGCTCGATGTTGCAACAATATTGTTTTATCTCTTACTAAGAGTAATCCGGCTGCGCCATGTAAGCCCCAGTGCCTACCACCACAATTACATGAAACCCAGCCATCGCCATCACGGTGTGCCATAAGAGAAGTTTTACACACAATTATTTAATGCACAGCCACCGATTTTTTGCAAGCAAGGGATGGAGGTAAATACCTAGATTATCCCTGTGTTTAACCAAAAGAGGGTATTAGCAATTTTATTGCTTCCGATCTTATTAAGTGGCTGCGCCAAGGCGGAGGCATTTATCGATGAGGTTAATTATCCATTGGCCACACTGCTTCGGCGGGTCTTCTTCGCCAATTGGCCAACAGAGCATTTTGCTGCGATGCGGGCGCAACTTCACCCTAAGATTTGCGCCCCACTTTTTGCAGAGTAGTATTTAATTACTAAATACTGTGGTTTAGTAGATCAGGAAATCTTGTGATTATTGGTGTTCCAAAAGAGATTAAAAACAATGAGTTTAGAGTTTCAGTAACTCCCTCAGGTGTGCATGCATATGTAAGTGCTGGACATCAGGTAATTGTCGAAAGATCAGCTGGGGTTGGTTCTGGTATTTCAGATTATGACTACATCAAAGCTGGTGCCACCATTATTGATAAGGCTGATGAGCTTTGGCAAAAAGCTGATTTAATCCAAAAGGTGAAAGAGCCGATTGAGGTTGAGTACAAAAGAATGCGCAAAGGTCAGATCCTTTATACATACCTGCACTTAGCCGCAAATAAAGCATGCACGCAGGCGATTATGGATTCAGGTGCCACCGCAATTGCCTATGAAACTGTGGAGGTAGATGGGGCGCTTCCTTTGCTGGCACCGATGAGTGAGGTAGCAGGGCGAATGAGTATTCAAGTAGGAGCAGCTGCCCTGCAGGCGAGTGCAGGTGGGGCGGGTGTATTACTAGCTGGAGTTCCAGGGGTTCGGAGTGGCAAGGTGGTAGTAATTGGTGGCGGAGTTGTTGGCGTTGCGGCTGCAACTATTGCCCATGGCATGCGAGCTGATGTGACTGTTATGGATTTAGATTTAAAACGGCTAGCTCAGGTTGATCAGATATTTGCTGGCAATGTTAAAACACTTGCCTCTAGTGAGTATGAGATTGAAAAAGAGGTAGTGAATGCTGATTTAGTAATTGGCGCAGTGTTGGTGCATGGCGCAAAGGCGCCAAAGTTAGTAAGTAATGCGCTAGTTAAAAAGATGAAGCCAGGTTGCGTACTAGTTGATGTGGCAATTGATCAAGGTGGCTGCTTTGAAGATTCCAAGCCGACTACCCATCAAGTGCCGACCTATAAGGTCCATGATGCAATCTTTTACTGTGTGGCAAATATGCCAGGAGCAGTTCCTGCCACCTCCACCTACGCACTTGCTAACGCCACTATTGGATATGGCCTAGCCCTTGCCAGTAAGGGATGGCAGCGGGCAATTGCTGATGATGCTGGCTTAGCCTTAGGGCTTAATGTGCATGAAGGAAAAATTCTCTATGCAGCGGTTGCAAAGGCGCACAATCTCTAGTATTTTTCCCCATAGGTCATGAGTCTTAGTTCATAGCCCCGGCTAACTAAGCGGCAACCCTCCACCACGGTGGGGTGCTCCGGGTGAAGACCAGGTCGATAGCAAGGTGCCATCGGCAAGAGTGGTTGGATAAAAAACTTAGGGCTAATCCCTAACTCTTTTAACACCACCTTCAACAAGGAGGTTGTTTTGTCATACTCATTTGAAACCCAACAAATACATGCTGGTCAAGTTCCTGATCCAACAACTGGCGCTCGCGCTTTGCCGTTGTATCAAACAACTGCATACCAGTTCCGTGATACCAAACATGCAGCTGATCTATTTGGTTTAGCAGAGCTTGGAAATATCTACACCCGGATTATGAATCCAACGCAAGATACGGTGGAGCAGAGAATTGCCGCTCTGGAGGGCGGTGTCGCTGCGCTGCTACTGGCATCAGGCTCTGCGGCTACCACCTTTGCTATTTTGAATGTGGCTGAGGCTGGAGATCACATCGTCTCCTCACCATCTTTATATGGTGGTACTTACAATCTTTTCCACTACACCCTGCCAAAGTTTGGTATTCAGGTCAGTTTCGTTGAAAACCCAGATGATCCAGAGTCTTGGCGCAAAGCGGTGAAGCCAAATACCAAAGCATTTTTCGGAGAAACTATTGCTAATCCAAAAAATGATCTACTAGATATTGAAACAGTTGCAAAAATTGCCCATGAAAACAATGTGCCATTAATTGTTGATAACACCGTTGCCACCCCTTACCTAATCAGACCAATCGAATGGGGAGCAGATGTAGTGGTCCACTCCGCTACTAAATTCCTATCTGGCCATGGAAATGCAGTTGTGGGCGCAATTGTGGACTCTGGTAAATTTGATTACGCCAAATATCCAGATAAGTTTAAAAACTTTAATCAACCTGATCCCTCATATAATGGCATCGTTTACGCCCAAGCACTTGGGGTTGGCTCAGCATTTGGTGCAAACCTTTCTTAGATCTTTAAGATCAGGTTAACTCTGCTGCGAGATATTGGCGCTGCAGTCTCACCATTTAATGCCTGGCTACTTGCCCAAGGGTTGGAGACACTATCCCTTCGAATTGAGCGCCATGTTGAAAATGCTA
>SXRC01000080.1 GCA_005793655.1 Actinomycetota bacterium | reverse complement strand
GCTCTAGTTGATCAACTTGCATAGTTGCAGGTTGATTAAACGCCTTGCCCAGTACAGGGTTTGAACTCTTCATTCTTCTCCTTCTATAGAAAGTGGCCACCAGTTGGTGGTTACCGCCTTAGGTAGTTAACAAATATTAATCACTACCAATTCCCTAAGCCAACGCCAACGGCTAACTCTGGCTTAGACTTTGCTGAAGATCCCGCCAATTGAGCGTGCCCCCGGTGGGGGTCGAACCCACACTTGTGCGATTTTAAGTCGCATGCCTCTGCCGTTGGGCTACAGGGGCGAATCTTCAAGGGGTAAATCTACCCGTCTTTTTTAATCGGTGAATCCAACTAATTCTTCGCTTACTTTGCAAGTGACCAAGTGATCCCATCCAAAATATCTGACTCTGACGCCACAAACTCACTTGCCCCAGTTGCTGCCATCACCCTGGATAAAACTAAAGCACCCGCTGTTATTACATCAACCCTACCTGGGTGCATATATCCAATTGATGCTAATTCTTGCCGATTCATGGATTGAAATAAGCCTGCCACCTTATGCACTGATTGTGCTGAAATTCTAGAAAGGTGAATTAGATACCGATCATACTTTTCTAACTCCAAAGCTGCTGCAGCAACTGTGGTGGCTGTTCCAGCAACTGCAACTAAAGTTTTTGCTTGAGTAATTGGCACAACTGCAGCTGCTTGTGTTATTGCCAGATCAATATCAACAATTGCTTGTGCAACTTGCGCCATTGTCGGCGGTTGAGTATTTAAATGCCGCTCACTCATTCGTACACATCCAATATTGACACTTTTTGCCGCAATGACATTTTTATCACCATAAACAAATTCAGTAGAACCCCCACCAATATCAACTACTAAGAATGGTGCATCACTTTGTTGCAACTCTTTAGTAGCACCCATATAAGACAGCCTCGCCTCTTCATCACCTGGAATTACCTCAACTTCAACTCCTAATATTTTACGTACACCATCAATAAATACTGCGCGATTTGTGGCATCCCTAGTGGCACTTGTGGCACAAAATCTTATTTTTTCAACACCTTTGTTAGTAATTTGTTTTGCAAATTTTTCAACTGCGGTGAGTGTTCTCTCAATTGCATCTGGATGAAACATTTTGGTTTGATCTACCCCTTGCCCCAACCTAACAATCTCCATCGTTCGTACTACCTCTTTAAAATTACCTTCAGTGATATCTGCAATTAATAACCGAATTGAATTGGTGCCGCAATCTATTGCCGCAACTCGAGCCATTTATTGCTCCTCATTAATTAGATTTTCAACTACCGAACATGGCTTATTTAACCACCAGGGATCAAGTGCGGCTAATGCCTCATCTCCTAATGGATTAACTCCAGCACCCACTGCTAATGAATGGGCAACTAATGAGTGCAAGCATTTGACCCGATCTGGCATTCCCCCTGCAGTGATTCCTAAAATCTCAGGGACATCTAATTTAAGTATCACAGCAAGTGCCTTCCTTGCTGCTTCATAATCAACATGAGCAGCTAAATACTCACCCGCTAACTTCAGATCACTTTGTAAGCGCTGACTCATCTCATTCATTAATCCAGAACTTTCCAAGGTTGAGATTGCGCCAGTAAGTTTTGGACAGGTTGCGTAGTAAAAAGTAGGAAATGGTGTGCCATCTGCCAACCTAGGTGGTGTAGTGACCACATCTACTTGCCCACATGGGCAACGGTGGGCAACTGCGCTCACATCTCTGGGATTTCTCCCTAATTGCGCAGTAATAGTTTCTAAATCTTTTTCAGTTGGCTGCTCACTCTTAGCAGTTATTTCTAGATTGACCATTTACTTATTTACATTTGTGCTGGTAATAGATGAGATTAATCTGGCATACCAAGGAACACCAACTGGTAGTTGTTCTGAAACTTTAGTGACATCATTTTCTAGCACCTGATCATTTCCCACCACGATATATCTTCGCTCTCCTGGAAAAACAAAATGCAATCTCACTCTTGCTTGCTTTGCAACATAATCAGGATCATCCCATAGTGCCAATTCAGTAGCTGCTTTTTCTAACATCGCTTTGTTATCAGCCAACTGGGTTTTTAAGGAGTTAATCTGCGCCCGTTGGGTAAAGTAATGTTGAATTGGCGGAGCGAGTGTGACTGCAAGTGCAAATAAAACAATGCCCACAATCAACGCCCGATTTGATAAGCCCCGTTTTTTAAGCCCAGCTTGAATTGATTTCCGAGAGGTTGCAATCAACCCTGCTGCAAAAAATCTTCGGTTGGCCATAGAGCTGACCTATTTTTTTAAGCGAGGAAAAGCTGTACGCCCTGCATAAACTGCAGCGGTTGCTAACTCCTCTTCAATTCTAAGTAGTTGGTTATATTTTGCCACCCGCTCACTTCTTGCTGGTGCACCAGTTTTAATCTGACCACAGTTAAGTGCAACCGCTAAATCTGCAATAGTTGTATCTTCAGTCTCACCTGAGCGATGGCTCATCATTGATTTGAAATTATTATTGTTAGCCAAGGTAACAGCAGCGATAGTTTCACTTAAACTGCCAATCTGATTTACCTTTACCAATAGTGCATTTGCACTCTTACTTTCTATTCCACGCTGTAATCGCTCTGGATTTGTCACAAATAGATCATCACCAACAATCTGGATTTTATCCCCCAATTGCGCAGTTAAATTTGTCCAGCCATTCCAATCATCCTCATCCAATGGATCCTCAATTGAGAACAGCGGATAAGCAGCAACTAAATCACGGTAGTAAGTGATCATCTGCTCTGTGGTTAACTCTTTGCCTTCAAACTTATACTTGCCGTTTTCAAAAAACTCTGTAGCAGCAACATCCATGGCCAAACCAATATCACTACCTGCTTTAAAGCCAGCAAGTTCAATTGCTTGCAAAATTAAATCAAGTGCGGCTCGATTACTTGCTAGATCTGGAGCAAAGCCACCTTCATCACCAATACTTGTTGCTAAGCCTTTGCTTTTAAGTACTGATTTTAAACTGTGGTAAATCTCAGCGCCCCACCGAAGTGATTCTTTAAAGGTTGATGCACCGATTGGCGCCACCATAAACTCTTGAATATCCACATTGGTATCAGCATGAGCACCGCCATTTAAAATATTCATCATTGGAACTGGCAATGTCTTAACCTCTACTTTGCCTAAGTATTTAAATAAAGATTGACCAGTACTTACCGCCGCCGCTTTGGCAACTGCCAGAGATACTCCCAAGATCGCATGAGAGCCTAGGTTTGATTTATTTTTACTACCATCTAAGGCGATCATCTTCTCATCAATTATCTTTT
>SXRC01000079.1 GCA_005793655.1 Actinomycetota bacterium | reverse complement strand
TCAGATTTAACTTCAGCAACTGGCTCGACAACCGCAGCTGCCTCACCAACCTCTGGGACTGAGACTTTCTTGGAAACTACTGGTGGTACATACTCTGGCTCGATAATAATTTCACCATCTGCGCCACGACGCTCTTTAATTTTTGTTGCCTTACCGCGCAGATTACGCAGGTAATAAAGCTTGGCGCGACGAGCAGATCCGTGGCGAATAATTTCAATTCTTTCAATTACTGGAGTGTGTACTGGAAAAGTTCTTTCAACCCCAACGCCGTATGAAATTTTACGGATAGTAAAGGATTCACGAATTCCAGAACCAGAGCGTGCAATAACAACACCTTGGAAAACTTGAATACGGCTTTTTGCTCCTTCAATAACCCTTACATGTACTTTTAATTCATCTCCAGGACGAAAAGATGGGATGTCCTTGCGCAATGAGGCGGCATCTACAGCATCTAACACGTTCATAATTTGTCCTAGTCATTAAATTTATAGGTAACAAGATTTTTTGCTAAGTGCGTATCCTGCCACAGCAGGGGTGATTAGATCAATTTGAGATCAAATCAGCGGCAAAAGCTGAGCATGCAGGGTGGGTCCGGCGCATACGACTAGATCAGAGTTCGGTAGACCGCCACCTCTGCCGGAGATAACAGCACCCGCCTCAACTGCAATCAATCCACCAGCTGCATGATCCCACTCTTTTAAGGATGCTTCAAAATATCCATCAAGTGCTCCCATCGCAACATAACAAAGATCAACCGCTGCTGCGCCATTTCTTCTTAGATCTCTAATCTTTGGCAACAACTTAGCCATTGCCTCACCTTGGCTAATTCGCAGATTTAAATCGTAAGCAAAACCTGTTGCCAATAAGGCTTTTCCAAGTGATACAGGTTCATTACATTTAATCTTTACACCGTTATAAGTAGCACCTTCACCTCTCACTGCGCTCCAAAATCCATCAACACTAGGGGCATAAACCACTCCAACAATTACGCCATCTTTATCCTTTGCCGCAACTGAAACATTCCATCCAGGTAGGTTGTATAGATAATTCACAGTGCCATCAAGAGGGTCAATCACCCAAGTTATTCCAGATGTACTTTCTTTAGCACTACCCTCTTCGGCAATAATCCCATCATCTGGCCGAAGATTAAGAATGTGGTTAACAATTAGCGCTTCTACCTGCTGATCCATCTGTGTTGCAAAATCAACGGCAGAACTTTTCTCTGTAAAAGTAAAGGCATCTGGTCGCTTCATCAAATGCGATCCAGCTAAATGCGCCACTGATTCGGCAATCTTAAGTAATTCCGCCCTCACCAGGTTATCTAAGCATGAAAAGATGCCGCACTCCGTGAGTGGCTTATTTATCCCCCCGTTAAATTGTGGCAATCTACTCTCATGAGCGAGCCAACGGATCTGCGGTTAACTGGCAAATCTGCCGATGGTGCCAATCTTGAGTTAGTTGATCAGGTTGGGAATCAATTCCAGCTGCGAATAAGTGATGGCTTGCGGGCAACTGTTAATCAACCTCGCCTTTCTGCTGTTTCAGATATTCAAGAAAGTGTAAGTACAACGGTTAAAGAGGTGCAGGCAAGATTACGTTCTGGTGAATCTATGGATTCAATTTCTCGTACTACTGATTGGTCAATTGAAAAAATAGAGAATTATGCCGGTCCGATTTTGCAGGAGCGGGCGTTTATTATTTCACAGGCACTTGCTACTCAAATTCGCCGTGAGCCTCATGCGCCATATCTTGAGACTGCTGTTTCTAATCAACTAGCACCCCGTGGAGTTGATATGAATACAATCGAATGGAACACACACCGTGCACCTGATGGAAATTGGCGACTAACTCTTTACTACCCACTTCGTGATGGCTCACCAGAGGATGCAAAAGGTGAGGCAGTTTGGCTATTTAATTTGGGCAGAAGAACTTTGTCAGCTGATGATGATGGCGCAAGGTGGATTGGTGGTGAGGTTAAACAAAAGTCTCCAGTTCAAACTTATGGGAATGTTCCAGTAAGTGAAGCACCAAGATTGGTTTCAATCAGGGAGGATGTCACTCCTTACGCGCCAACTAGATTAGTCATAGTTGATGAGAGCCTTGAGAGTGAGCAAGCAGATGATGAAGCACAGCGTGATGGTGTTACCAAAAGAATTAAGATTCCATCTTGGGATGACATTATGTTTGGGAAAAAAGATACAGACTAGGTAAGTAAAAGCGGGATTGCAACCTCAGTATCCGTTACTCCTCCATGGTGGCCCACCATTGATGTCTCCTCTTTAACTCTTGCTGGATCCACCAAAATTAAATCACCATTAGCGATTGCAATTAAATCACCCATTCGATCTGATGAATCCTGCGTTACTACTGGTCCAAATAATCCTCCTGCAATTGCATCTTGCCTACTTACTATCCTCGCCTTGTCACCAAAAAACTCCTGCCATTGTGTAATAGTTTCTGCCAAAGCACCTGCTTTAACATAGATATGCCTTGCTCTTGGCTCACCACCGATTAATGTCACATTCTCTAATAATTTATTACCTTGCCCCAAAACTATCTGCTCAGTGCTGTTTATCATTCCATGATCTGAGGTAATCCAAATTCTCGTTCCAGCAGGTGCGAGTTGTTTAATCTTGGTGATAAATTCAGCAATATATTCAAATGCGGTAAGCCACTTATCAGATCCAACCCCATCACTGTGGCCAGCAGAATCTAAATTATTTAAATAGGTATAGACAAAGGATGGTTGTGGCTTCAATGCAAGATGTACCGCAGCAGCCATCTCTTGAATACTGTTTGCGCCCACATACTTTGCACCACGTAATGCAGCCTGCGTAAATCCACTGCCTTCATATCTTTTAGCTGCAACATGCGTAACTGAGATACCAGCCTTTGCTGCCCGTTCAAACATAGTTGGTACTTTTTGCCAGATAACCGGATCTACTCGCTCATCCCACTTAAGTGCGTTCAGTAAACGATTATCACTTCGTGGCACCCGTACAGTGTAACCAAG
>SXRC01000078.1 GCA_005793655.1 Actinomycetota bacterium | reverse complement strand
TGTTCTACATTTACCACCAGAGCGATCACTATTTTCAAATATCGTTATGTTGTGGCCATTTTTAGCAAGACGAGCAGCAGCGCTCATACCGCCAATTCCGGCGCCAATTATTGAAATTTTCGCCATTTAAGCAACCAACCTATCTCGCCAAGTTAAAGTCTTGGTAACTTTTCCAAACCAAGAGTAAACAATTAAGCCAATTAGAAAAGTTATAGAAACGGGATGTAGCAACGCCGTATTTGGAAGCCCACCAGTTCGGATTGCAGCGGCAATCCTGCTAAGCACTATTAATCCAAAGGCGATTAGACCAGTAGATGAGCCGGCAACAGCAGATAACAAGGGCAGGACGCCAGTGATAAACAACAAAAAAATCGCAAATAAAGTACCTGGGATAGAACCAAAGGCTTTCCACAAAGATTTTTGATATCCCTTGATTAATTCTTTACCAGTGCCGTACATGTGACAGCTGGCAACAGCACTTGCTTCACCTACTCCACCCTTAAATCCTGAGCTTAAAAGTTTTCTTGCTAACATCAAATCATCTAAAACTTCAGATTTAACCGATGCATGCCCACCAGATTTTAAGTAGGCATCTCTTTTGATTATTAAAAATTGTCCATTGGCTATAGCCATAGATTTGATTGAAAACCTTTGACTTATCAGTAAAGGAACTGAGACCAGCCAGGACCACTGCAATAATGGCTGAAAAATTCTCTGAATAAAACCATTTACGATCTGCCTAGGATATGGCGAGTAAAAATCCCAATTACCCATTTTTGCAATCGAGCTTGCAACTGCATTTTCACTCAACCGAACATCAGCGTCAAGAAAAACTAAGTACTCCCCAGTGCTAGTTTCTGCTAACTGCTGGCAGGCCCATAACTTGCCAAGCCAATTATCTGGTGGGTTAGTACCAGCAATAATTTTAACGACAGGAAAAGTCGATATCAAAGATTTTGTGGCATCCTTAGAGTGATCATCTAATGCAATTACCTCAAAGTTTTCTAACCCTCTTTGTCCAATTACTGATGACAGGCACCCTTCAACATTTGCCTGCTCATTACGCATAGGTATTAATATCGATACCAAGTTGCTAACTATAGTTTTCTCATTCTTTACGACACGGATAGTAAGACTGTTGATTATTACTAAAGCCAACGCCAAGCTATTGAGAAGGAGTAAAATCTCCATTAAATATTTGCTGGCGGACCAAATCGCCTTGAAAATATATATGGAAGCATAACTAGCCCAAATATTATGCCGCCAGAGAGTGCAACACCACCTCTATCAAAGAAAAATAAATTACCAACCACGCCAGAAAACCAGGTCCAAAATAAAAATAAATCAGGAATAGCTGATGATGCTAATACTTTTCGTCGATCTACTCTAAGCACAGCATTTAATAATGCCATTAATCCCATGCCAGTAAGCAGCCATCCAAAGGCATTTGTTAGTGGAATCTCAGGTTGGAATGGAACATGTGAACCAGAAAATTCCCAAGTCCATCTTGCTTCAGCAACCATTTGTGGATCTAAAAACAAATCCCAGGCCATCATGCCAATTCCGCCATATAAAAACACCCAATTTTTTGTAACTTTCCTGGCTGCAATTAATAGTGGGTGTGCCAACATCACCCAAGCAAAAGGCACCACTAATGGCACTCCATAAATTTGATATCCCAACGTTCCCGAGTATTCATAGCTGCCAAATGGCCAACCACTCCAACTACCTACTTGTTCAATTACTAGCGCATAGATAAAAGTAATCGAAATAAACTGAAAAGCGTAAAGGATTCCATAGGCGATAATTGCATGCAAAAACATTGCAGTAGCACCCCAATAAACAGTCGCTATCGTAACAACTCGTAATGCTTCACCATCAATTAATGGATATAAAATCTGTAATCCAATTGCAACTAGCAATGTTGCATATACAGTGATTAACTTCCAGGTAGAAACTTGCTGACGGCTGTTCTTCTTTGGATAGAATTGACGAAGTGACATAGGGTAATTGTGCCGTATTAACGCAGCACACCTTGCTCAGTGATTACGGCAAATCTTGCAAATAGCTCCTCGGAGTACCACTTGTTGGTTTCAGTCGCCTTAATTGCCTCAATGTGGGCATTGCCTTTGTATGCAAACTCCCGCAGCGCTGCTCCACTTTCCCAGATTGAAAAGGTTCCTTGCAGACCGATGGGTGCCTCACCAATTCCAATTGCCGACAGTAATCCAGGGGATTGGTGCAAACTCAAAGTTACTGGTGGCACTGCACGCCAAAATTGAAAATTCTTTCGCCAAACGATTCTTGCCCTAGTGATTGCAGCAATTTTGCCACTCCACTCAAATTTTTCTACCGCAAACGGTTGCTTCCCAGACCAATAGCCATGAGATGAAATTGGCTTCAAAACAATCCGATACTCATTTAGGGAGATTTTGCGCCATATTTGTAATACCAGTGATTGCTCTAATCTATCAAGATCATCCTGTTTTATAGTAACTAGAATTCCCCAACGAAACTGATCAGCATCTTTTGGTGTAAAAGTCTCACCCTTACCAGTTCCCAGTAATTTGATAAATGAAATGCCAGTAATTCTCTTTAACATCAGTTTATTAGTTGCCATATTTAAAATAGCTATAGGCAGGCCTATTTTTCTAATTCGCCAAAAGTAAAGAACAGTTACCATCTGTGGGTGCCTGTAATCGCAAAAAAGATTGAAGCGACCCTATTTGTGCTACCCCACATTTGAGGTAGCCCATGCCAACTCCTGCAATATGGTGGTTTCATACAGATAAGATTACCTTCTGATGATAAATCTAGATGCAGCTGCCTTTGAGTCGAAGATTTCTGATACTAAGGTAGTTGTGCTTGATGTGCGCACCTCAGATGAATATGCCGAGAGTCATATCGCAAATTCAATCAATATTGATGTTCTATCTGATTACTTCACCACCAACATATCTCAACTGGATAAGGGTTGCACATACGCAATCTATTGCCGCTCGGGAAAACGTTCTACTGATGCTGCCAGCATAATGAAGGAAATTGGTTTTACCTCAACAATTAATCTAACTGGCGGAATCACCTCTTGGATTGAAACTGGTCGACCAGTCTTTATTTAAACAAGGTAGGAATTAACTCCTCGACTAGCTTACGGATCTCATCTCGAATTGGCCTAACATCGGCGATACCTTGACCTGCTGGATCAGGCAATACCCAATCTAAGTAGCGCTTGCCTGGAAAGAATGGACAAGCATCACCACACCCCATAGTGATTACAACATCAGATTGTTCAACCGCCGATGTTGTTAAAACTTTCGGTTGTTCATGTGAAATATCAATTCCTATTTCTTGCAGCGCTGCAACTACCGCAGGATTAATACTCTCTGCCGGCGCAGAGCCCGCAGATTTCACCTCTACTCGATCACCGGCCAAATGAGTCAAAAACGCCGCAGCCATTTGCGACCTACCAGCGTTGTGTACACAAACAAATAAAACTGAAGGCTTACTCATTACCTTCCTTACTTGCATTTGTAATATTTTTAGCAGCCAGAAAACCCAAACCGGCACCAATTAATTGAGCAAGAATAAATGCAATTACCGATTCAGGAGCAATTCCGACCACTGAGTTAGTAAAGATGCGACCAATTGTTATCGCCGGATTGGCAAATGATGTGCTTGAGGTGAACAATATGGCACCAAAAATCCAAAAGTGGCACATAAACTGCAATTAAGTCATCTCGCTTTGGGAAACGTAAAATAATCCAAAGTAAAATTGCAGTAGCAAAAACCTCTGAAAAGAAAAGATTTGAACCTGAACGCTCGATTGATGATTGATCTAATGCTTTCTGATCAAAAAGCAGATTCGCAAAGCCCACGCCAGCAATTGCTCCAACTATTTGCGCAGTAATATAGAAAAGTGAGAGCTGTGGGGTTATTTTCTTAAGAAGCAACATAATCAAGGTCACAGCAGGGTTAAAATGAGAGCCACTTACCTTCATACCGATTTTAATTACTAGGGCCAGACCCATTGCAGTGGCCAATGCATTTATCAGTAAAACCATTCCAGAATCTGCTTGCAAGTTGATTGCCATATGTCCTGAGCCCACAATCGCAACCGCCAAAATGGCTGTTCCTAAGAACTCCATTGAAATCATTCTTTGAATTTTCATTTGATACTCCTTTTTGAAACTCTTGGATTTAAATCTGAGTCACTATGGTAAAGCAGGCAATACAAAGTAATAGAAATGCGAATCCTCGTTTTAGGTGAACAGTCGGTGTTTGCAGTGCAAGCTTTGAGGCGATGCGAGCAATCACAATGGCAGCAAGGGCGATGATTAGGGGATAGCGCCAATTGATTTGATCCCAAATAGAGAATTTTGCAAGAAAGGCGGTGAAACAATTAAGGGCGATGATGAGTAGGGAAGTTCCTGCTGCTTTATTTGGGGGAGTGTGAAAAAACAACACCAAAATGGGAATAGCCAAAAAACCACCACCAATACCAAAAAGTCCGGTCAAGGCACCGATTAATAACGACAGCAGGAGCAACGCCCACACCGGCATTTTTTTCTCCGGCTGAGATTTAAGTGGTGCCTTAATCATTGAATACGCTGCGCCAAGAAGAACCATGGAAAATCCAACCAATATAGCTCTCTCCGGTATTTTTGTAACGATCAGACCTAGTCCGATGTTTGTAATTAATCCCAAAGCCCAAATTATTAAAGCTTCTTTAACCAACACATCATCACTTTTAAACTTTGGTGCCAAGCCAGATACTGCTGCTAAGAAAACAACTGCCAATGCTGCAGTGGTGGCATTGACTGGTGAGAAATCAAAAAGGTATAGCAGGATGGGAACTGAAACCATTGCCCCACCTGCGCCGATAAAGCCCAGGACGGCGCCGATAAAGCCACCACTGATTACTGCGGTAAGGATTAGTGATATCTCCACAAGGTGATGCTTTCACACAAAAGTACTTAACCATTAGAAAACCGCCCCAGAGAATAAAAAAAGTAGGGGCAGTTGGGCAATTATTAGCTAAAGAAAAGCAGAGTTCCTACCGTGTTTCCAAAATCTGCCCCACCACGAAGCAGAGCAAAAATAATCATTGCCGCACCAGCTAATGAAAGGTCTTTGAAAAAAGCGATGCTTTCATTTTGCTTAGCAGTGGCATCACTCTCTTTCCAGAATGGATGCATTAATAAGGCGGTTGGAATCAAGAATGCAGCCAGAAGTAGTGCACCTAGGTCAGCGTAGAAACCAAGTGCAATATAAACTCCACCTAGTACGAGCATCACCCCGCTTATATAAACTGCGATCTTTGCCATGGGTATCTTCTTATATTGGGCGTAGCTAGTCATAGCAGCATTTTTGGTTATGTGTGAGACTCCAGAGCTTATAAACAAGAGCGCAAAGAGCACTCGTCCAACGATCAATAAGACTTCAGTAATTGACATCGATTCTCTTTCTATCTTTTGCAGGGAACTTGGCCTATTTGGCCCTACTAACTTTTTCCATAATTAGTATAGGCATTACTGTCAGGTATATAACCTAAACTTAGGGTATGTCTATTAATCGTCTGGCGATAAAAAAATGAGTGCGAGTGTGGGACTTGCAACCATTTTGCATGTGGATATGGATGCCTTCTACGCATCAGTTGCGGAAAAAGATAATCCAAAATTAAAAGGAAAAGCGGTAGTAGTTGGCGCAGGCAGGCGGGGTGTGGTCTCTGCTGCTAATTATGAAGCGAGAAAATTTGGTATCAGAGCTGCGATGCCAATTTATAAAGCTAAAGCATTAGCACCGCACGCAGTTTTTATCACACCTGATATGGCAAGGTATGCGCAAGTATCAGAGAATCTGATGAAGATATTTGAAAATATCACGCCATTAGTTGAACCAATCTCACTTGATGAGGCATTTTTAGATGTTACTGGGGCTAGAAAACTACTTGGTAGTGGGCGGCAAATTGCCGATTCCATTAGAAAAAAAGTTGAAGCGCAGGAAGGAATCACCTGTTCTGTTGGGATAGCTCATAATAAATTTATTGCAAAAATTGCTTCTAATCACTGTAAACCAAATGGTGTACTTGAGATAGATCCAGATAAAGTTTTAGAGTTTCTTCACCCACTTCCAGCTAAAGAAATATGGGGAGTTGGACCAAAAACTAATGAGCAATTAGCGAAGATTGGCTTAATGACAGTTGGTGATATTGCCAATACACCGCGCAGCACATTAATTAGAGTATTAGGGCAAGCAAATGGTGCCTCACTCTATGAGCTTGCTTGGGGCAGAGATTATCGAGATGTTGAAAGTGTGCATATTGAAAAAAGTATTAGCGCCTCTGAAACTTTTGATACCGATCTTGATCAACCGGAGGAGATTTTAAAAGAGTTTTTAAGATTGACTGAGAAAAGTGTGGAGCGAATGCGAGAGAAGAATTTTGCTACAAACACAGTTTCAATCAAAGTCAGATTTGCAGATTTTAAAACAATTACCAGATCTAAAAGCTTAGATCTGCCGATTTCTGGAACCCAAGAGATATTTGAGGTGGTAAAATACCTTTATATAAACCTGCATCTTGACCGAGTTCTGATTAGGTTAGTTGGGGTCTCATTAGACTCCTTGGTGGTTAATGAGGATCTGCATCAGATGGTTTTGGGCGAGCGCGCCAGTAGTTGGCGCCAAGCCGATAGCGCAGTTGACCGAATTAAGGG
>SXRC01000077.1 GCA_005793655.1 Actinomycetota bacterium | reverse complement strand
TTTGTGAGGCTTTAAAGGCCTCTGGGTTTTCGCGAAGTGCTTTTAGATCGATCATATGAAAGTAGCCTACCGATTACTTTGCTTGCGGATAGGAACCTAGAAAACGAATATCATCACAAATTTGCTTAAGTCCTACTAAAACAGCGGATATTCCTGGTTCATCGATATGTCCTTCAGCATCAATGATAAAGTGATAATGGCCCAATTCAATACCAGTTGGCCGGCTCTGAATAAAAGTTAAATTGATTTGGTGTTTTGCAAACTCAGTTAATATCTCAAGTAGAGCTCCAGCATGATCGATATCAATAAAAACTGCCAGTGATGTCCGATCCTTACCTGTCGCCAGTGGTGTTTGGCCTGGTTTTTCTACTACAACAAATCTAGTTATCGCTTCTTGTCTATCGCCAATGTTTTGCGCTAAAACTTTTAAACCATAATTTTTTGCTGCAATTGGTGCTGCGATTGCGGCGTCGTAATCACCTTTACTTAATCCCTTAGCTGCTGCTGCAGTGGATGAGGTTTCGATAAGTTGCGCGTTTGGAAAGTTTTTTGCAATATAATTTCGACATTGTGCTTCAGCGTGTGGGTGGGTTGCAATTGATTTAATCTCTTTTGGGTCAGTTTTATTTAGGCTCATAAGTGAGAAGGAGACTGGCAAGGTTGTCTCAGCAGTTATTACTAATGGATCACCAATTGCTAACTCATCTAAGGTCCTTGCTACTACACCCTCTACTGAGTTTTCAATTGGGACCAAAGCTTTTTGGCACTCACCAACTCTTACTGCATTAAGCGCAGCAGTGACATTTGCATAAGCAATTAACTGATCATTTTTTTCTGAGATCTTTATTAACGCTGCTTCTGAAAATGTTCCGGCAGGACCAAGATAGGCGTACTTGATTGACATGGGTTAAGAGTAGCCGAGTGATGCTCGCACCCGTGCTGGGTAATCTGTCATAACCGCATAAACTCCAAGATCCTGACAGAGTTTTAGATCCCTTGGCTCATTAACAGTCCAAGCCATTACCTTCCTCCCTTTCTTAATTTGATTAGCTACAAAAGATGGCTCACTACGGATCAATTCAATATTTGCGGCAACAATTGATGTGGGGTTTAAATAAGAAAATATTTTATGCTGGATTAAAAATCCGCTACTAAACCCACTTTGCTTATTTCTAAGGGTGGCAAGGTATGAAAATGAGATTAAAAAAACCCTAATTTTACTCTCCTGTATTTTTCTACTGTTTTCACCCAGTAATTTATGAATCTTTTTTTCAATTAATCCACCACTTGGCACCGGGTGCTTTGATTCAATTACTAGATCTTTGCTATTGCTTATTGCCAAATCCAGTAGTTGATCTAACCGATATGGATTAATAGCCAGCTTTAAATCTTGGTAGGTAGTTTTTGCAATCTCAATTGGTTTACTAGATAGCCTGCTGGTGTTGCTGTCGTGATAGCAAATTATTTGATTATCTTTTGTTAGGCGCACATCGCACTCAAATCCATCAGCTGCTTGAGAAATAGCTGCTAAATAGGCAGCCTCTGTGCCTTCAGGAAATTCACCGCTGGCACCACGGTGGGCGTAGATCAGCATTTGTTGGGCTACTCCTTCATTATCAAACTCAAATCTGTGGTGAGATTGGCTCTATGAAATGGCAGTTTAACTCCTTTGCGCAGACAGATCTTGGTTTGGTCAGAGGCGGCAATGAAGATTCAGCCATTGTTTGCCGCAATTTTATTGCAGTAGCCGATGGTATGGGTGGTCATGCAGGTGGTGAGGTGGCATCTGCTATTGCAATCAACGCCTTAGAGCAACTACTGCCAGTAATTTCTGATCCAAAACTTGAACTAGTTTCCCGGGAAGATTTATTTTTAAATATTACCTACGATATTGATCGACAAATACTAGAAAAAAGTAAGTTACAACCAGATTTATCTGGCATGGGCACAACTTTGACTGCATTAAGCATTTTCGATAAAAACGTTGAATTACTTCATATTGGTGACTCACGTTGTTATCGCTACCGAGATAAAAAACTTGAACAATTAAGTTATGACCACACTGTGATGCAAGAGTTACTAGATCAAGGACGGCTTACACCAGAGGAGGTGTTTGATCATCCGCAGCGTTCATTACTAACCCAAGCATTAATGGGGGACTCAGGTCTTGATCCAGTATTGGTTAGTTATGAGATAAAAAAGGGAGATAAATTCCTTCTTTGTAGTGATGGATTGACAAATGTTTTATCAAATTATGAGATCAGTAAAATAATTGAAGCAACTGAAGACAGCAAAGTGGCAGCAGCTTTAATCACTGAGGTTTTATCAAAAGGTGCACCCGATAACATCACAATCATTTGGAGTGAAATAATTCAAGGTGAGCAAGATGATTTAGTCAAAAAGCTAGGCGCAGCAAATGAATAGTGAGATAAATAAATTATCCAACGGGCGATACACCGTTGGCCAAATGATTGGCACTGGCGGTATGGCAGATGTTTATCTTGGAAAAGACACAAGATTAGATCGGGATGTGGCAATAAAAGTTTTGCGCCGTGATTTAGCAAAAGATCCAGCCTTTGTCGCAAGATTTAGAAAAGAGGCGTTAGCTGCTGGTGGTTTAAATCATCCTGGAATTGTGGCGGTATATGATTCTGGTGAGGAAAATGACTCCCCTTATATCGTGATGGAGTTGGTAAGTGGGATAACACTTAGACAATTGATGTTGGATGAACAAATCTCATCACAGCGCAGCCTTGAAATAATTACAGGAATTCTGCAAGCACTTGATTACTCACACAGTAAGTCAATCGTGCACCGAGATGTAAAGCCTGGAAATATTATGATTACAGATTCTGGCGATATTAAGGTGATGGATTTTGGCATTGCTAGAGCAACTGGTGATATTGGCGCAACGATGACAAGCACTTGGAATGTGGTTGGTACTGCGCAATATCTATCCCCTGAACAAGCAACTGGTGAGATGGCAGATGGCAGAAGTGATCTTTACTCATTAGGTTGTGTGATGTATGAATTACTAACTGGCAGACCACCATTCACCGGTGACACACCAGTATCAGTGGCCTACCAACATGTATCTGCCCAAATAACACCAGCCTCACAAATTAAACCAGGATTAGATATAAATATTGATCGCATGCTTGAAGTTGTATTAGCGAAGGATCCTGCCCAGAGATACCAAGATGCAAAGGCGATGTTGGCAGATTTAGAGCATATACTAAAAGGTGAGCCTGTCACCACTAAAATTAAAAGAGTAATTCCCCGTCGCAAATTAATTACAAGATCGATCTTAACAATCGCACTGTTGGGTTTAATTGCATTTGGTTATCTTTCCACTGCACCAGATGGTGCCACAATAAAAGTGCCAAATGTGGTCGGCCTGACGGAGGATGAAGCAAGGGCGTTACTTAAAAACTTCAATATCAATATCGAGGCAGCACCAAATGCAAAAATCCCAATCAATCGCGTTGCATCTCAACTACCACTTGCCACCTCAGATGCGGTAGCTGGAAGTAGTGTCACCTTAACTATTTCAGAAGGTCCTGGAAACACCACAGTCCCTGTTGGTTTAATTGGTTTATCACTTGAAGAGGCAAGATATAAATTAACCTCAGCAGGTTTGCTTATAGCCCAAACTATTGCAGTTGATTCAGATCAAGTACCTGGTGTTGTAATAAGTATTAATCCAATCCCAGGCACAACTATTACAGCTGGAAGTGGTGTAACCCTTGAGATTGCAAGTGGAAATGTGCAGGTACCATCCCTAGTTGGATTAAATGAGATTGGCGCTAAAACTGTATTAACCCAAGCTGGGTTTTTAATACGAGAGATCACAGCTTTTGATCCAAGTAAGACAGTTGGTGAGATTCTTGCTCAAGCTCCAGAGGCTGGTGCTACTAAAACTATTGGCAGTACTGTGACAATTACAATTAACAAAAATTAAGCTTTAATTACAACTGGAGATAATCCTTCAGATCTTGCGCGAGCGCCCTTATCACCACAGATTTCAAGCCAATTGCCAATCATCTGATAACCATGCT
>SXRC01000076.1 GCA_005793655.1 Actinomycetota bacterium | reverse complement strand
AGTTGCAAAAATTGCCCATGAAAACAATGTGCCATTAATTGTTGATAACACCGTTGCCACCCCTTACCTAATCAGACCAATCGAATGGGGAGCAGATGTAGTAGTTCACTCCGCTACTAAATTCCTGTCTGGCCATGGAAATGCAGTTGTGGGCGCAATTGTGGACTCTGGTAAATTTGATTACGCCAAATATCCAGATAAGTTTAAAAACTTTAATCAACCTGATCCTTCATATAATGGCATCGTTTACGCCCAAGCACTTGGCGTTGGCTCAGCATTTGGTGCAAACCTTTCTTATATCTTTAAGATCAGGTTAACTCTGCTGCGAGATATTGGCGCTGCAGTCTCACCATTTAATGCCTGGCTACTTGCCCAAGGGTTGGAGACACTATCCCTTCGAATTGAGCGCCATGTTGAAAATGCTAAAGCTGTTGCAGCATTTTTGGAAAAACACCCGCAAGTCTCATCCGTTAACTATGCCTCTCTTACCTCTTCAAAGTGGAATAAGTTGGCAACAAAGTACTCACCAAAGGGAAGTGGCTCTGTCTTATCCTTTGAAATAAAGGGTGGGATTGAATCGGGTAAGAAGTTTATTGAAGCACTTAACCTGCACTCACATGTGGCAAATATTGGTGATGTAAGAAGTTTGGCAATTCACCCAGCCTCTACTACGCACTCACAATTATCACCAGCTGAGCAGCTTACGGCTGGTGTCACACCGGGATTGGTTCGATTATCTGTTGGTATTGAAAATATCAAAGATATTCAAGCTGATCTTGAAAAAGCCTTCACAGTTGCAAAATAATTAAATGAGCGTGGTAAACCCAGCAGTTACCGGGGCATGGCTTGAATACCATGACCCCGGTGCTCGCCAATTCATAAAAATTGGTGATCTAACTCTGGAGTCTGGGCAACTCTTGCCAGATGTAGTGATTGCTTATCAAAGTTGGGGAAAATTAAACGCAGCAGGTGATAATGCAATATTGGTAAATCACGCATTAACTGGCTGGGCTGATGTCAACGGTTGGTGGCCACAGATGGTTGGATCTGGCTTGCCATTTGATAGTGATAAGTATTTTGTAGTTTGTCCAAATGTTATTGGCGGCTGCCAGGGATCTACTGGTCCATCATCTATTGCAGCAGATGGACAAAGATGGGGATCTAGATTTCCCTTACTAACCATCAGAGATATGGTGGCAGCGGAGTTGGCTTTTACTAAAAAAATAGGTGTTAATAAATATCAATTATCAGTTGGTCCATCCCTAGGTGGTATGCGCAGCCTGGAGTGGGCGATTGATTACCCGCAATTAATTGGTGCTATCTGCACAATTGGCTCATCAGCGGTGGCAACTGGGGATCAAATTGGCGCAGCCTCAATTCAGTTGCGAGCAATAAAAAGTGATCCAAACTTTAATAATGGTGATTACTACCAACAAAGTGTTGGCCCAATTGAGGGAATGGGTATTGCCAGACGAATTGCACATTTAACCTATCGAACTGAGTCTGAGATGGATGTCAGATTTGGTCGTGAGCTGCAAGGAGATGAGACTGGCAGATATGCAGTTGAATCATATTTAGATCACCAAGCCGAAAAACTTGCCAAGAGATTTGATGCTAATACCTATATTTCATTAACTGAGGCGATGAACTCCCATGATGTTGGTCGAGATCGGGGTGGGGTGGCAGCTGCCTTAGCGAAAATAAAGGTGCCAATCCATGTTGTCTCGATCGATACCGATCGGCTCTTTCCACCCCGCCTGCAGCAGGAGATCAAAGAGTTAGCCCCAGATGTGAGCACACTCCACACCATCGCCTCACCATTTGGCCATGACGGCTTCCTAATTGAGGTCGAATCGGTTGGAGATGTCATCAGAAATACGCTCAATCTGCAAAATATCTCAAAATAATCAATTTGGATGTGCATTTACCCCTGTGGACAATTTATAATATAGCCAAGGTTCGCAGCGGTTAAAAAAATCGCAAAAATATACGGCTCAAAAACAAAGGATGAATTGTGGCTTTATCTCGTGCGCCCAAAAAAGGCGGCAAAGGTGGCAAGAGTAAGCAAAAGCCTGTGAAAAAAAAGAGTTTAGTTAAGAAAGTTGTAACAAAAAAAGTTAAGCCAGGTAAAAAAGTTGTAAAGATTCCACAGAAGTCAGTTTTAGATGCCAAAGATGTCGGAATGATTCTTAAGGTTAGAGATTTAGTTAATCAACAGAAATCTGTAATGGCTGAGGTTAGCTCTCGCGGAATTAGTAATATTCATCGGATCTCAAAAAAAGCTGATCAGGATTTAGTTTTAATCGCACGTGAGTTAGAGGTCAGTGTGCCCAAGCAGGTTGAAAAACTTAGAAAGCTTGGTTTATCACCTTATCGAATGCTTAAGAAAAGTGAGTTAGCTTTATTCATACCCGTGGCGCCTAAACCAACCGCTGCAGGCAAAGGTGAAAAAGTAACTAAGGTAAAAATTGATGGCGAAGAGGTTGAGTTAGAAGAGGTTGAGTTAGAGGATTTAGAGAAGCTAGTTGATGAGAAAGAGGAGGGTGCCACCGAGGAGGGTGGCTCTGAGATTAGGGTAGTAAATGTTGCGGAGGAGTCACAAAATGAGGCTAACTCTTTTGTACTTAAAGACTCTGAAGAGGATGATGCCCCACCACAAACTGTATTAACCGCAGGTGCTACTGCAGATCCAGTAAAGGATTACTTAAAACTAATTGGTCGAGTACCACTATTAAATGCTGAGTTAGAGGTTTCCCTTGCACAATCAGTTGAGGCTGGTTTATTTGCCGAGGAAAAAATTGTTAAAGACAAGAAGATGGATAAGAAGTTAAAGCGTGAGCTACAACAGATCATTCTCAACGGTAAACGAGATAAGAACCATCTACTGGAGGCAAACCTTCGGTTAGTAGTCTCACTTGCCAAGCGATACACCGGCCGTGGCATGTTGTTCTTGGATCTAATTCAAGAAGGAAATCTAGGTTTGATCCGTGCGGTTGAAAAGTTTGATTACACAAAAGGTTACAAGTTTTCAACCTATGCCACATGGTGGATTCGCCAGGCGATTACCAGAGCGATGGCAGATCAAGCAAGAACAATTCGTATTCCAGTACATATGGTGGAGGTTATTAATAAGTTAGCCAGGGTGCAGCGGCAGATGTTGCAAGATCTTGGAAGAGAACCAACTCCTGAGGAGTTAGCTAAAGAATTAGATATGACCCCAGAAAAGGTTGTTGAAGTTCAAAAATATGGAAGAGAGCCAATCTCACTTCACACCCCATTGGGTGAAGAGGGTGATTCTGAGTTTGGCGATCTAATTGAGGATTCAGAGGCGATCGTGCCAGCTGATGCTGTCTCCTTTACTTTATTGCAAGAACAGCTGCACTCAGTTCTAGATACATTATCTGAACGAGAGGCTGGGGTGGTTGCGATGCGCTTTGGCTTAACTGATGGTCAGCCAAAAACCTTAGATGAAATTGGCAAGGTTTATGGAGTAACTAGAGAGCGAATTCGCCAAATTGAATCGAAAACAATGTCAAAATTGCGCCACCCATCCAGGTCGCAAGTACTACGTGATTATCTAGATTAAGGGAGAGAAAAAAATGAGTGATAAAGTGAAGATGCAGTTTAAGAAAAATGCCTCAATCCGAGTTACCGGAACAGTTGAAATTGTTGATGCTGAAGGTAATGTGGTGGAATCTAAAACTGATTTCTCGTTATGCCGCTGTGGGGCATCAAAGGAGAAGCCATTTTGCGATGGCAGCCACCGCGATGCAGGTTTTGTAAGCGAGTAGTTATTTAGCTGCTTTAGCAACTAAGTTTTCAGATTCATCCTGAATAGTTGCAACAACTGGTTTTAATCCTTGAGCGTAAGCTTTTGCATGGTGAGCACAGAACAATAATTGACCACCCGATAGCAAGATTGCGCGCACATATGCCTGAGCGCCGCATCGGTCACAGCGGTCTAGTGAGTTCAATGGCGTTTGCTCCATTGTGATCTGGCTACTCATCATCTCTCCATCTGTTGGTTTCATCAGGGGAACATCAAACCATGAATACTTTATTCCCCGCAGGTTATTTGGTTTCAATTAAGTAAATTTTTCCGTTCAAATACTGAGAATATGTTGTAAATATCTCATTTTCGTATCAATTGTGGATAAATATGGGTCAATATCGGCGAGCATCATCTATAGGTGGTATATGCGCCGATAATCTAGCCGCCCATGGAAACAAAAATCACAAAGGCTGTTGATGGCACATCTGCTGCAATTATCAGCACCTATACCGCAAAAGATTTATCAGTTCTTGAAGGATTAGATGCGGTTCGAAAACGTCCTGGTATGTATATCGGCACCACTGATTCTCGTGGCCTTATGCATTGCTTATGGGAAATTATTGATAACGCAGTTGATGAAGCACTCGCTGGACATTGTAAAAAGATTGAAATTAATTTAGAAGCAGATGGTTCAGTTGAGGTTCATGATGATGGTCGTGGAATTCCGGTAGATAAAGAGCCCAAGACAGGTTTGACTGGTGTAGAAGTTGTAATGACAAAGCTTCATGCTGGTGGAAAGTTTGGTGGTGGATCCTACGCAGCCTCAGGTGGTCTACACGGAGTAGGTGCTTCAGTGGTTAATGCGCTCGCTTCTCGGCTTGATGTTGAAGTGGATCGGGATGGCAAAATTTATTGGATGTCTTTTAAACGTGGGCACGCTGGCATATTTGACGGCGATGGACCAAATGCAAGTTTTGATGAAAAATCAGGATTGCGCGTAATTGGAAAAGTTTCAGCCAAGGTAACTGGCACCAGAATTAAATGGTGGTTTGATAAGCAAATCTTCTTAAAAGAAGCCTCCCTTGCAATTGAAGATGTATATGCCAGGGCAAGACAAACCTCTTATTTAGTACCCGGCTTAACTTTGATTGTTAATGACAATAGAGCAAAAACAAAAACCAGTGAGACATTTTTTCATAAAGGTGGCATCTCAGAGTTTTGTGCATTTTTGCGACCAGATGATCCAGTTGGAGAGGTAATACGAATTTCAGGAGGTGGTGCCTATACTGAAAATGTCCCAATCTTGGATGAAAAAGGGCATATGACCCCAACTGAGGTAGATCGTGAGATGGGTGTAGATATTGCGATGCAATGGGGTAATGGTTATGAAGCAACTATTTCCTCCTTTGTAAACATTATCTCTACCCCAAAGGGTGGTACTCATGTTCAAGGCTTTGAGCGAGCGATTACCAAAGCGGTCAATGATGCATTACGGGCCACTAAGACATTAAAAAATAATGAGATTGATGTAATTAAAGATGATGTGCAAGAGGGATTAACCGCAGTTGTCACAGTACGTATGTCAGAACCACAATTTGAGGGACAAACTAAAGAGGTATTGGGAACAGCTGCTGCTACCAAAATAGTTGGCCAAGTGGTTGCAGATGAGATGAAAGCATTTTTCAACACTGGTAAGAGAATTGATAAGGCAACTGGGCGATTAATCCTAGAAAAGATTGCAAATGCCTCTAGAACAAGAATT
>SXRC01000010.1 GCA_005793655.1 Actinomycetota bacterium | reverse complement strand
TGCCAAGCCTTATCGTATTTTTCAGCCAATAATATTTGCCCTGGGCCTGAGACATATCCCAGAGATTCATCACCAGTCAAAGTTATTGAGAAATTTTTGCCTAGCGGATTTTGATAAGTGACCCTGGCGTTGGAGTTATTCACCTTCCACACAACTCCATCTTTTGTGGCAGAGCTGCGGGTATAGCCACCGATTCCATCAATAGTACGTACCAATCCTGCGTCAGCCGGATTTTTCATAAACAAATACTGCACTCCATAATATCCAAGAACTTGACTGCTAGCAGCGCCCACACCATTTACTAAATCAACAATTCCCTTATGAACAAGTTCAGGTGTTTTGCTTGCAAAATCAGCATCACCTAATTGCAAATCTCCACCACGAGTTATGAAATATTGCAGCTGATTAGCAGTTTTTCTAATTACCAGCGTCTTGGGTCGCTCACTTGTGCTTGCTAAATCAGTTATGAACGCTGGTACTACCTGTTCTTGATTTGATCGCACCAATGAATTAGCACCTGCAGTGGCTGCCCACACTGAGATTAAAACCATTGAAATTACGGTAATCACTGTGGTCAAAACAGTAAAAATGTGTTTGAAGCCAAAATTAGATTTTCGCAGCTGGGGTAGCAATCTTTCGGCGAAGGCAAAAAAAGCGAGCAGGGTTAGTAGTTGGGCAAAAATAATTAATGGCCCACTCCAGATCCGTTCGGCGCTGCTGCTATTGCCTGTTATGTAATAAGAACTTAATGTTGCAGCAGTTGCAATGACTACTACTGCAAGTGAAGCGATTTTTCGTTGATCATAAGAGATCACCGTAATTAGTAGAAAAAGTATGAAAGGTGCCAAGATAAATAATTCAGGTGAACCGACTCCCCCTGGATTAAATAGCAAAACCGATAATTGATCACCAGATTCTATTGATAATCCTGGCTCTTGTAATGCAGTAATTGGATGCAAAATAAGGTTAAAAGAGTGGGGAACATTAAGTAGTACCGGTGTTATGAGTAATGCAAAACGTTTTTTAATTTCATCTGTATCCAGATTTTTAAGAATCAATTGCAATTTAGTGGCACGCCAGTTTGTTTCAGTAAAATAATGGTTGATGACAATAGCAAGGTGAAAGCAGATCCAGCTAATTAGAAATAATGGTGAAAAGGCGGCAGCTACCGATGCCACTAAGGTAATAGAAAAGATTTTGCGCCATGATATTTTTAACAATCCTTTATATCTGCCCAACAAAGTAATTAATGGTGGCAAAATCAAGGCAACCACAATTGTGCCAAGGCGACCTTGATTTATTGAGGTGAGTATCACTGGTGAGAGTGAATAGATAAATGCTAAAAATACGCTGGAGTATTTACTTAATGCAAAATTTCTAGCAGAGCGATAACTTAAAATAAACAGTAATGTTGGAGTGAGTAAAAACAGGATTGCAATAAAGCTTTGTGGGTTAGCGGCAGTTATATATGAAGTGATTCCAATTATTGGCACCCATGATGGCACCGCTGCGCTGCTGCCCAAACCTACCTGATGCCACGAGTTAAAATAAGTGCTAATCAATTCATAAGCACTAGCAGGTGAGACTGCAAGTGCACCCCCTGAGAGTGAACCAAGCCGATTACGTGAGTAGAAAATAGATATTAATACCATTAATAAAATGCCAAATAATAATGGCTGCTTAATTAGGGCTCTGATCTTGCTAAAGCTTTTGGTTTGAGCAAAATCGATCTCATCAAAACTTTCATCGATTACACCAATATCAGAGTAACTTCTAGCCTTAGTAATCTCACCATAACCTCTGTTGGGTTTCAACGCATTCACTAGCGCAGATGAAATTCTTTCAATAATGGTTCTTACTTGTGCTGACCGTGCTGGAATAAATGGTTTGATAACTCGGGCAGTTAATACTCGATTTGATCTTCGATACCTTCTTGATTTAATCAAATCTGCTGGCTTGAAAATTAAAAGTCCGATCGCAGCAACTTCATCAGCAGCATATCCAGGAAGTTTTGCCAGCAAATATATGAGTGAGCGCCCAAGTGAAGTGAAAAGAAGTTGAATCACCACCCATGGCAGAATCCACCAACTTGAGTTAGCAAGCAATACAAATGCAGCGTTGCGACGGTCCAGCAGCAAAGGCCGGTGCAAAATTGCATCCTTCACATCAACTGTGCGTCTTTCAGAGGAGGCTGCTTCTGCGTGATAAAGAATTGCATCCCCTACACAAATAACTGAGTACCCAGCAATATGGGCGCGCCAGCCTAGATCAATATCATCTCTAAATAATTCTAAGCTGGGATCAAATCCACCTAATGATTCAAATAGCGAGCGCTTAATCAACATACCTGCGCTGCTCACCGCCAACACCTCTTTGATCTCATCATGTTGACCTTGATCAATCTCGCGCTCTTCTAGTCCAGTCCACCGACTGCCATTCTCAGTAATGCTTATTCCCGCTTCTAAAATATGTTTGCGGTCATACCAACCTAAAATCTTTGGGCCAGCGATAGCAACCTGTGGTCTGGTAATAGCAGCTGCTAATAATTTTGCTAGCGCATATCGATCTGGCGCACAATCATCATGCAAAATCCATAACCACTCTTGGGTATCACTATTCTTTTTCATAGCTGGAAGTTTTCTAACTGCAGCAGCCACAGCTGCGCCAAATCCAGCGCTGTCAGATCCTTTTAATACTTGAATCCCGGCATTACTTAATAATTTAGCTGAGCTGTCGCGGGAGCCATTATCAACTGCGATGATTTCATCTACCTGATGTTTTTGCGCAGATAATGAGGCAACAACTTCACTTAACCAGGTAGCACCATTATGGGCAACAATTATTGCCGTTACATATTGATCTTCAAGTTGGGCAACCGCCCCGGTGATCGCTTTTTCAGCCACCCGTTATTTTAAGCGCTACGGCGCTTTAAGCGACGACGCTCACGTTCGGATAATCCGCCCCAAATTCCAAACCGTTCATCATGGGCGAGTGCGTACTCCAAACATTCAGCGCGAACTTCACAGGATAGGCAGACCCGCTTTGCCTCCCTAGTTGAGCCACCCTTCTCAGGAAAGAAGGCCTCTGGATCGGTTTGAGCGCATAGCGCTCGCTCCTGCCAGGAAAGTTGTTCTGAGGAGAGTTCTAGGGCCGCAAGCTCTGCGCGTTGATCTGACATGTATCTCTCCAATAACTGTTAAGTTAATTCTGCAAGTACCTAAGGGCCAGGGTGTGCCCGATGGGATAATTACACGCCTGTAATTCGATTAAGTCAAGTTGGTAATGCGCAAATTGTGGAATTTAAAACCCCAAATAATTGCCAATTACCACCATTCCAGCCTCAATTTGGGTGTTTGGCGCGATAATTGAGTCAATTACACGGCTATTAGCCCCAATCTTTACTCCACTGCCAATTATTGAGCCACTGATCTGAGAATTACTCTCAATTTCTACTTTAGATTCAATAACGCTGCCAAGGTTTATAACACAATTGCTTGCAACTGATGCAGAGGGTGAAATTAAATGATCCCCGCTATGAGTTGGTGTGGCGGATGATTTTATTACGCCAGTAATTAGATCAGCAGATGCCTTAACCAGTGCTGCTGGGGTGCCGATATCTAACCAGTATGAGTTATCCAAGTAACCAAAGACTCTAACTCCGCCAGCTAGGAGCTGCGGAAAAGTTTGCCGTTCCACACTTACTACTTGATTGGCTGGAATCTTTTCAATTACCTGGCGATTAAATATATAACACCCGGCGTTAATTAAGTTGCTGACGGGGTTTTCCATCTTTTCTAGAAAGGATTTAACCTGATTATTTGCTTCTAACTCCACACAGCCAAAGGCTCTAGCATCTGCAACCTTAGTTAAATACAATGTCAAATCCACTTTATTTTTAAGGTGAAAATCCAATTGTGCACTTAAATCATGGCCACTTAAAACATCACCATTAAATACCACCACCTGATCACACTTATCTAAAGCTGCTGCTGCATTACGAATACCACCACCAGTTCCTAGTGCGGTTTTTTCAACAGCATATTTGATCTTGATACCAAAGTTTTCACCGCTACCAAAGTAAGGCTCAAATAACTCAGATTTATAAGAGGTGGCTAGAACGATCTCGGATATTCCAGCATCTGCTGCTTTTCTTATCTGGTGCTCAGTAAACGGCACGCCCGCAACTTGCAACATTGGCTTTGGTGTTTTAAGGGTTAGTGGCAGCAGCCGAGTACCCATACCGCCCACCAATAAAATAGCACTAGTTTTCATGCACTTATCCGTTGTGCTGCTTTACTAATATTTTCATCAGTTGCTGTTAATGCAATTCGAATAAATTGATCGCTGCCATAAAAAGCTCCTGGAGTTACTAAAATACCAAGATTTGCAAAGTAATCCACGGTTTTATAGCCATCCTCACCTTTGGTGCACCAGAGATATAAACCAGCCTGGCTGTATTCAATCTTAAATCCTTTACTTAATAATGCAGCTTTAAGTATTTGCCGGCGCCGGTCATACCGCTCAACCTGCTCCTTTACATGCTGCTCATCAGTCAGTGCGGTAATCATTACCTGCTGAACTGGCAGTGGAGTCATCAACCCCGCATGCTTTCGCACCTGCCTAATCTGATCAATTAATTTCACATCCCCGACCACAAAGCCGGCTCTATATCCAGCCAAATTAGATCGCTTAGATAGTGAGTGAACTGCAAGTAATCCCGTGTTATTACCATTTGCTACCGCCAAAATTGATTTAGCGCCAGTGGCAAAACTTAAATAGCACTCATCGCTAGCCACAATTGCATTATTTTTCCGAGCCCAGTTGATGCATGCAGCCAATTGATTCTCATCTTGTACCTGCCCAGTTGGATTAGAGGGTGAGTTAAGCCAAGCTAAATCAGCATCCGGCCAATTATTGGCATCTATCTCAACTGGTAGCGCCTGTGCTGACGCCATCATGCCACTTACTAAGTAGGTTGGATAAGCCACCTTTGGGTAAAGAACTTTTTTGCTCTGTAAAAATGTTGGCAATAGTGCAATAAATTCTTTTGAACCAATTGAGGGCAATACATCAAACTCTCCGCTTACGCCAAGATTTTTAATTGCCCACTGCCGAATCCCTTGACGCAACTCCTCTGTACCACCAGTTACTGGATAGCCAGGTGAGTTACTAACTTGGGATAGTCGGTCTTGAATAAATTTTGGGGTGGGATCAACTGGGGTACCTTGGGATAAATCTATAAAACCATCAGGATATTTTTTTGCTTTTTCACCATATGGTGCCAACAAATCCCATGGAAAGTCTGGCAGTTTCAGAAGAAACTTATTTCTCTTGTGGTGGTAGTGCTGCAACTATTTCATGATCCTTACCAGTTGGACCAAGTTTTGCCGCGCCCCCAGGGGAGCCAATCTCTACAAAGAACTTAGAGTTGACTTCACTAAAATTTTTCCATTGTGATGGCACATCATCTTCGTAGTAAATAGCTTCAACTGGGCAGACTGGCTCACAGGCACCGCAATCCACACATTCATCAGGTTGGATATAAAGCATGCGATCGCCCTCATAGATGCAATCAACTGGGCACTCCTCAATACATGATTTATCTTTAACATCCACACAAGGTTGAGCAATTATGTAGGTCATGCCACCCCTTACACCTAGATCTGCCTAATTAGGTAGAGAATACTGCCATCACGCTAAATACTTATACAGCCTTAAGTTTAGTAGAGAGGGTCAAATGCAGCCATCAGCGGCTCAGATTGGTGAGCGGGTAAGCATTCGCTTGCATGACCCGCAAGGTGGCTACCGAGACTTACTGGGTATTTTAGTGAGTGAAAACACGGTAAAAAAGAAAGATGGAACTTTGATTACCTTTGATCCAAGCAAGATCGCAGTGTGGAAGGTTGTGCCCAATAAATGAGTAATAAAGAAATCTTATTATTTGATACCAAAAGCAGAAAATTACAACCACTGGTAAGTAGCAATGGCAAAAATTTAAGAATCTACAGCTGTGGGCCTACTGTTTATCGAGATGCCCATGTTGGCAATATGCGCACCTTTCTACTTGGAGATTTGATCACTCGGCTTGCAAAGTCTCTAGGTCATTCTGTTGAATTTATTCAAAACATTACCGATGTTGGTCATATGTCAGAGGATTTTGTAGAGGATAAAATGTTGGCTCAGGCAAAAGCTGAATCTAAAGATCCATTTGAAATCGCTCGCACCTATGAAAAAAGATTTCATGCTGACCTAAAAACTCTCAATATTAATCCAGCTACTTCTTATCCAAAAGCTAGTGAGTGCATTGATCTAATGCATGATTTGATTGAAAAATTAATCAAATCAAATAATGCTTATGTTGGCAGTGATGATTGTGTCTATTTTGATGCCCAATCTTTCGCTGGGTATGGCGCAATCAGTGGAAATAGATTGGACTCACTAAAGCCGGGCCATCGCTTTGAATACGTAGAGGATGGTGCAAAAAGATTTCATGCAGATTGGGCACTTTGGAAAGCTGCTGTGGGGCGCAGTGAAATGATTTGGGATTCACCTTGGGGTAAAGGTTTTCCTGGTTGGCATATTGAGTGTTCTGCTATGTCATTGCACTACCTAGATAAATTTGTAGATTTACATCTTGGTGGAATTGACCTGCGCTTTCCTCATCATGAAAATGAGCGTGCACAATCAAATGCTGCAATAAATCAGGAGGCGGTTGCACTTTGGGTACATGGTGAGCATCTGCTATTTGAGGGCAGGAAAATGGCTAAGAGCACTGGCAATGTTGTTCTGGTTTCAGATTTAAAGGCAAAACATATTGATCCACTAGCACTGCGGCTTTGTTTTTTAGAAAACCGGTATCGAAGTCAAATGGATTTAAGTTGGGATAGTTTGAAGGCTGCGCACTTGTTGCTGCAAAGATGGCGGCAAAGAGTTCAATCTTGGAAGAGTGACAAAAAGGTTGATCAATCAGCGGTGCAAAGGTTTATTGATGAGATTGTGGCTGATTTGCGGCAAGATCTTGATACACCAAGGGCTTTGCAAAAATTAAGAGGAATTGAAAAATCTGAAATTATCTCTGCTGCAAGCAAGTATCAAATTTTTATTGCAGCAGATAAAGTATTTGGTCTAGATTTAGATAAGCAACCTTATAAAAATGAGCTACCGGCATCACTTGCGCAGTTACTAGAGCAGCGAGTAGAGGCAAGGGCAGCAGGTAATTTTACTGAAAGTGATCGCCTGCGAGATTTATTAGCTGAAAGCAAAGTAGTTGTGCGAGATAGTAAAGAGGGACAGAGTTGGGATTGGCTAATCTAGCGGGAGTTTGATCTTGACAAAATTAAGCTAAAAACTACTACTGCAAAACCACTAATTAAAAAAAGATTTCCATAGGTATTACCATAAATCAATATCTCATCACCATTACCTGGTGTACCAGCTCTGATTACTACTGCTAGCCAGGTTGCACCTGCCAAGACTTGATAGTGAAGGTAATACAAACTTTGACCAACCTCTCTGATGCCTAAGTAGGTGAGCAGTAATGATGCAACAAATCCAAATGGTGGCATGTAATTATGTAATAAGATGGCACCAAAGGCGATTAATGCACCAAATAGCACTGACTTAATGATCTTCATTATTTGACTCCAGCAAAAATATCTAACTCTCTGCCATTTTCATCAAATGGTGGCGCTATTTCCCCTTTAACCAAGGTGTAGTACTCATCCGCCCATACCGATAGGCCTAAGTTATTTGATAGTGCAAAAAATGGTCCGTCTACAGATATCTGGGTGGCATGGGCTTTCATGGCAGCTAATTTTTGTGGCACATACTCTTGCGCCTTAACTACTGAGGTTACTAGCTCATCATCTTTGGCAAATGGCATGTCATCAGCACTTTCGGCACCAAAAAATTCTGAGCCCACCTCTTTCATTTTATCTATGCTGGTTTGCAAAACAGATCTTGGCATTGTGTTCCAATAAATCTTTGTAATCTGCCAGCCTTGGTTTGCTGAAATTTCAGCAGCCCGCATGGCGACCTGATGTGCTTTTATGTGATCAGGATGTCCATAGCCACCAAACTCATCGTAGGTAATCATCACTTGTGGCTTAATTTCCAGAATTACTTTGACCAACTCATTTGCAGCCTCATCTAGATCAGATTGCCAAAAAACATCCTTGCGCTCATTTTGAGGGGCACCGATCATGCCGCTATCTCGCCATTTTTTATTTGGAGATCCTAAGAAACGAAAATCACTGATTCCAAGTTCAATCATCGCATCTTTTAATTCAATCTCACGATGATCACCTAGTTTGTCATCTTTATCACTTGCTAAATTTTTTAAACTTTCTACTAGTACCTCTCCCTCTTCACCTCTGGTGCAGGTAACCAAGGTGACATGCACTCCTTCTACAGCATATTTAGCCATTGTTACACCATTGTTGATGGTCTCATCATCTGGATGGGCGTGTACTAATAACAATCTTTTTTCTGCTTTCACCCGCACAATATAACTATAAAAGTTATGAAACCTGACAATTTATCTAATTACAGATTAGAATTGACAAGTGATGGATGAGAAAGCAGCACGACTGCCCCGTGATGAACGCCGTGCGCAACTTTTAGTTGCTGCCCTTGAAGTTTTCACAGCTGCTGGGTATCACTCAGCTGCAATGGATGAGATTGCAGATAGAGCCAAGGTTAGTAAGCCAGTTCTATACCAACACTTTCCCTCAAAGCTAGAGCTTTATCTTGCGGTATTAGATCTTCATATTGACTCATTAGTTTTTGCAATTCAGAAAGCAATTGCCTCAACCCGAGAAAACTCCTCAAGAGTTTCAGCAACAGTTGAGGCCTATTTTGGGTTTATTAACTCTGAGGGTGAGGCTTTTAGATTACTTTTTGAAAGTGATATGAATTTAGAGCCACAGGTCAGAGAACGATTAAATCGCATGACCTATGACTGCGCTGCTGCGGTGAGTGCGGTTATCTCCATTGATACCGGATTGGGTAAAGAGGAATCTATGATGCTTGCTGTTGGCATTATTGGCACCGTGCAGACCACTGCCAGGCATTGGTTGGATAGGGATGGAAAAATTGATCGCCAGCGAGCCACTGAACTAGTAATGAATTTGATTTGGCGGGGTATTTCTGGGTTCCCTAAATCACAATCTTAAATTCGCAAAGTAATCACCCAATAGATAGGGTTAAGTAATGGCAACTGCAAAAGTGAAAAGTGCAACAAAGACTGATGTGAGAATTGGTATCTCTGATACTACTCAGGAGATAAATTTTGAGTGTGCCAGTACTCAAGCTGAGGTAATAGCAAAAGTTAATGAAGCCATTAAATCTGCAACAGTTTTATCACTCAGTGACACCAGAGGTCGAGAAATTCTTGTTCCACACAGCAAGATAAGTTTTGTTGAAGTTGGCGAGTCCGCAGAGCGCCGCGTTGGCTTTGCCAACAATAATTAAGCTGTAATCATCCTTCGGGCATCTGCCCTTGATTCAAGTTGCTCCCATTGCTTAGGGTTGGTGGTGTACTCACCTAAGGTGTTGAGCTTGCCATTGCCGTGATAATCACTGGCACCAGTCATGACTAAATTAAACTCTTGAGCAAGTTCAATCAGTGCTTTTTTTTCGTCAGGTGAGTGATCTCGGTGGTCCACCTCAACCCCATCTAAGCCAGCTGCTATTAAGGAGCCAAATGTTTGAGTTGAGATTGTTCGACCACGATGAGATGCCATTGGATGGGCAATTACTGAAACCCCACCGGCAGCCTTAACCAAATTAATTACTGCTTCAGGTGATGGTGAATGATGGGCAACATAATATTTTGATTTATTATGCAACATTTGTGC
>SXRC01000009.1 GCA_005793655.1 Actinomycetota bacterium | reverse complement strand
GATTCCAATTGATCAATCTCATCCTCAGCCCCTGAATAAAGCACCATAACGGAAGGACCTGCGCCAGAGACAACTGCAGCTAAACCAGCTCCCCTTAACTTTTCTACCAATGCAATCGTCTTTGGCATCGCTTGTGCGCGATACTTCTGATGCAACAAATCTTCAGTTGCGATAAATAATAAATCTGGCCGCTCAGCAAGTGCGTGTACAAGCAGTGCGGTGCGTGATGAATTTAGGACGGCATCTTGGTGTGGAATGATTTCTGGTAATAACTTTCGAGCCTTTGCAGTTGCTAATTGATTATTGGGTACAAGCAGCAAAGCCTTGATTCGATCATCAACTCTTAAGCTGACTGCCCTGCCAATATTTTTTGTATCCCCAACTGATGATGTTTTGGACTCTGACCAAGCAAGTGTGGCACCACCATAAAATGCTGCGGCCACATTATCTGGATGTCCCTCTAGCTCAGTTGCTAAGGTAATCAAATCCTCATCACTCATGTATTGCTCACCTGTTAAAACTAGGGAGCGGGCAAGAGTGAGCCCACCTACTATGGCACTAGCAGATGAACCAAGCCCTCTGCCATGTGGAATTACATTTAACGCTCTTAAGGCAATGCCTCTGGGCTTAGCACCCATATGTTCAAAACCACGCAGCATAGATTTAACAACTAAATTTTTTGCATCTTTCTTAACCTCATCAGCCCCCTCACCAGTTACATCAACATCAAATGTTTCATCATCTAGCACTTGGGCTGCGTACCGATCGCGGAGCTCTAAGGCAATTCCAAAACAATCAAACCCTGGACCAATATTTGCACTACTTGCTGGCACACTAATTTGTGCCAGAGTGGCTTTAAAAGTTAGACCTGAATTACTTCGTTTTGATGCCATTACTTAAGACCTATAGCCTTTGCTGCTCGCTTCAAATCTGCTGGAATAACAATTGGTTTACTTGATGTATTTAACACCCATTGCACATCTTTTAAACCATTTCCAGTCACAGTTACCACAATAGTTTTACCCTTAGGCAGCTTTTTTGCAGATTTCATCTTGATCAAACCAGCAATACCTGCTGCGCTAGATGGCTCAACAAATACACCCTCTTTTGCTGCCACTAAACGGTAAGCGCTCAAAATTTCTTTATCAGTAACTGAATCAATTAGGCCTTTTGATCCAATCATCGCTGCTACTGCTTGGTTCCAAGAGGCTGGATTTCCGATTCGAATTGCAGTTGCAATAGTTTCAGGATTTTTAATAATCTTATTCTTAACAATTGGAGCAGCACCTGATGCTTGAAAGCCCCACATCATTGGCAAACTTCTAGACATCCCTGCTTTTTTATACTCCTGATACCCCTGCCAGTACGAAGTAATATTTCCCGCATTTCCTACTGGCAAGCAATGAATATCTGGTGGCGCCCCTAACATATCTACAACTTCAAATGCTGCTGTCTTTTGTCCCTCAATTCGATATGGGTTAACTGAATTTACCAGTGCGACTGGATAATTTTCAGATAACTGTCTAGCCAAGGTCAAACAACTATCAAAATTACCTTTTACTTGCACTAGCACTGCGCCATGAGCAATTGCCTGTGCCAATTTACCCAATGCAATTTTTCCTGCAGGCACAAGGACAACCGGTTTCATTCCGGCTTTACTTGCATAAGCGGCAGCACTAGCACTGGTATTACCAGTTGATGCACAGATAACTGTTTTGGCACCCTCTTCAGCTGCTTTTGAGATTGCCATAGTCATACCACGATCCTTAAAGGATCCAGTTGGATTATTACCTTCTACCTTCAGCCATATTTCATTCCCTAACATTTCAGATAAAACACATGCATAAATAAGTGGTGTGCCACCCTCGCGTAAAGTAATTACTGGAGTTTGATCTGTTACGGGTAACCATTTTCGGTACTCATCAATTACTCCACGCCACTGGTGGGCACCTTTTTTCCCGAACAACACGATTAAACAACACCTTCTACGCGTAACACACTTGCCACATCACTCACCGCTGAGAGCTTTGATAAATCATTTACTGTGGCAGATAATGCTGATTCAGATGAGTGGTGAGTCATAACAATTAGCTCTGCCTTATCCCCTGCTCCACTTTGCCTAACTGTTTGAATAGAAACACTGTGGGAAGCAAATACATGTGCGACTGACTCTAAAACACCAGGTTTATCCGCCACATTTAGTCTAATCAAATATCTAGTTTTAATCTGTCCGATTGGTGCAATTTTAAGTGATGCATAATCACTCTCTTTTGGTCCAACACCACCAGAAACTTTATGTCGCGCGACTGCAACTAAATCCCCGAGAACCGCACTAGCAGTTGGCTCACCACCGGCGCCTCTGCCATAAAACATCATCTGGCCAGCAGATTTGGCCTCTACGAATACGGCGTTGAATGATTCGCGAACTGCAGCAAGTGGATGATTGCGTGAAATCAACGCAGGATGTACTCGTACTGAGATTTCACCTTCGGCAGTTAATTCTGTTATCGCCAACAATTTAATTAACATTTCCATAGTTTTAGCAACCTTCACGTCTGCTGCGGTAATTTTGCTTATTCCCTCGCGATATACATCTTTATCTGTAACCCGAGAGTGAAATGCTAATCCAGCTAAAATTGCGGCTTTATCAGCAGCATCAATTCCTTCAACATCAGCAGTTGGGTCTGCCTCTGCAAATCCAAGGTCTTGTGCTTGCTTTAAAGCATCCTTGAATGCAGTTCCCTCTTCATCCATTTTGGTCAGAATATAATTTGTCGTGCCATTTACAATTCCCATGATTCTCACCACATGATCGCCTACTAAAGATTCGCGTAGTGGTCGTAAAATTGGAATTGCACCAGCAACAGCTGCTTCATAATACAAATCAACATTTGCCTTAGCTGCTGCTTCATACAATGTTGCACCATCTTTAGCTAATAATGCTTTATTAGCAGTTACAACTGACTTACCGTTCTTTAAAGCTGCAAGAATTAATTCTTTAGAGGGTGAAATTCCACCCATTACTTCAATAATTAAATCTATTTGTGGATCATTAACAATAGAGGCAGCATCATCAGTTAATAAACTGCTTGCAATACCTACTCGCTTGGTGTTGATATTTTTAACTGCTACCTTAACTAATTCTAGCTCTGCCCCAGCGCGAGATGCTAAATCTGCTTTGTTATCAACCAATAGGCGGGCAATCTGCGAACCGACTGTGCCAGCACCTAGCATCCCTACTTTAAGTGTTTTCACTAGAGAAGTATCTCAAACTTATGAGATCTGCCGTGGCGACTGAATTACATCAAGATTTAGCAAATCAGCCTCAGTTTCTCTGCGTAAAATCTCTCGAGCGCTGCCATTGAAAACCGCAATCACTGAGGGCCTTGGAATGTGATTGTAATTGCTGGCCATGCTGCGACCATAAGCACCGGTGGCCGGTATTGCCAATAAATCGCCAACCTTTATATCACTGGGCAATTCGATATCTGAAATCAAAATGTCTCCACTCTCGCAATGCTTACCAACAACTCTGGTTGAAATACTTTTTGCAGTAGAGATGCGATTTGCCAAAAAAGCTGAGTAGGTGGCTCCATAAAGTGCTGGGCGAATATTTTCACTCATTCCACCATCAACTGAAACATATCTACGGATGGATCCATCATCTAGAGTGACTGATTTTGTGGTTCCGACTAAATATATTGTTGTAGTTGTTGGCCCAACAATTGCCCTGCCTGGCTCAATTGAAATCTTAGGAACAGCAAGATTTAGTTTTTTACATTCGCTCTTAATTACCTTAGCAATTGCCGGCATTACATCTTGCGGTGAAATTGCTTGTTCAGCTTTTGTATAGGCAATTCCATAACCACCACCTATATTTAACTCTGGCAACTCTTTTGCATATTTGTCACGAAATTTTGCCAGCACATCTACTAGCCGTTTTGCTGCCGCCTCAAAGCCACTTACTTCAAATATTTGCGAACCGATATGACAATGCACGCCAGCTAAATTCAATGATGCGTAGGACATGCACTTATCAAGTGCCTCCCCAGCAGCCCCAGATGCGATCGAAAAACCAAACTTCACATCCTCATGAGCGGTCGATATAAATTCATGTGTGTGAGCATCAATCCCAGGAGTCAATCTCAAATAAACTTTTTGAATCTTGCCAAGACTCTTTGCAATCAAAGCCACTCGCTCTAGTTCATCAAATGAATCAATGACAATTGTGCCTACTGCAGATTTGATTGCAGTGGTTATTTCATCCGCAGATTTATTATTGCCATGAAATTCAATATCACTGGCAGGAAAATCAGCAGCAAGTGCCACGGCTAATTCACCACCACTACAAACATCTAATCCAACTTTTAATTGTTTTAGCCACCTTGCTACCTCAACACAAATAAAGGATTTTGCTGCGTAATAAAGCTGGCCTGAACCAAATGAAGTATCAAGGGCGGTGCGCCAAGCATTAGTTCGCATAAAAAAGTCATCTTGGTCTAAAACAAATATTGGGGAGCCAAACTCTTTCACTAGATTAATTGCCGAGCAATTAGCTATCGACAGCTGCCCACCATATTGATTTTCATCAACAAACTTTAGATTTGTAGAAAACAAAGTAGTCGGATACTTACTATTTGTCATTACATCTTCTCCGGGGCGCTAACACCTAGTAAATCTAAACCATTATTGATTACTTGCGCAGTTGCCATTGAAAGTCCGGAACGGGCTGCGTTCAATGAGCTAGGTTTTTCATCACCAAGTGGTAGTACGCGGCAATCATTATAAAAACGGTGAAACTGGCCAGCAACCTCTTCAATATATCTTGCAATTCTATGAGGTTGGCGCATTAGGGCAGCAGATGCAACAATCTTTGGATACTGAGCAATTAGTCCAATTAACTCTCGTTCTCTTTCATGCACAAGCAGTTCTGGTGAATAAGCGTCTAAACCAAATTTTATTCCAAGATCTTTAGCGTTACGAAGAACGGCACAAATTCGAGCATGCGCATACTGCACATAATAAACTGGATTTTCATTTGTATTTTTCTTTAATAAATCAACATCCATCACCATTGGTGTATCAGTTGGATATCGAATAAGTGTATAACGGGCTGCATCTTTGCCAACTTTTTCTACTAACTCCTCCAAGGTAATAATGATTCCAGCTCGTTTAGAAAGTTTTAATTCTTGGCTACCTTCAATGATTTTTACCATTTGACCAATAAGTATTTCAACATTATCTTCTGAATTATCACCTGCACATGCTGCCATTGCCTTTATCCGACCAACATAGCCATGATGGTCAGCTCCCAGCATATAAATACACAAATCAAATCCACGCTCTCGCTTGCTAATGTAATAAGCAGAGTCAGATGCAAAATATGCAAAAGATCCATCTGACTTAATCATTACTCGATCTTTGTCATCACCAAAATCAGTTGTACGTAACCAAGTCGCACCATCTTGTACATATACATGGCCTAAAGATTTCAATTTATCTAATACATGATCAAAGAAGTTATGTTCATAGAGAGTTTGTTCAGAAAACCAAGTATCAAAATGAGTGCCAAAATTATCTAAAACTTTTTGTTGCTGAGCTAACTGCAACTGATAGCCAGTATCCCTAAATGCTGCGATCGACTCTGTCTCAGCCAGTGTGGTAAAAGTGGGGTTGGCTTTGGTTATTTCATTCGCTAAGTCAACTATGTACTCACCGTGATATCCGTTTTCAGGGATATCGATTTCTAATGCTGCAGCGCGTAATGATTGGCCAAACAAATCCATCTGATTACCACGATCATTAATATAAAACTCTCTTGACACCTGTGCCCCGGCAGCTGTTAATACCCGGCCTAAAGAGTCACCAACCGCTGCCCACCTGGTGTGCCCCAGGTGCAAAGGCCCAGTTGGATTTGCGCTAACAAATTCAAGATTAATTCTCTTCCCAGTAAGTGAGTTTGAAGTTCCATATTTCCTACCTAAGGTAAGAATTTCCACCACAACACTCCCTTGGCTCGCACTTTCTAAAGTGATGTTTATAAAACCAGGACCTGCAATTTCAATTTTACTAATTCCATTAGGCGTTAATAAATTATTATCAGTAAGGGTTTTAGCAATCACCTCAGCAATCACCCTTGCTTGCTTATTTGCAACTTTAGCCAGAGCTAATGCGATCGAGGTTGCATAGTCACCATGTTCACGATTCTTAGGACGATCAAGAGTTAACTTCTGGGGCAATTGACAATTTAACTCACCGTTGCTTTTGGCCAGTGCCAGCGCTTTAAGGATTGCTTGCGAAACCTTATTTTGCACTGAATCTGCACTCATTTGAGCAAGGTTACCCGCTTGAGCATGCTAAAGGTCGTTGGATTTTGGTGATGCCGCCATTTACACCGTAATCTTTCCCCCGCACTCAAGAAATAATTGCGGGAGTGGTGAAATGGCAGACACGCAGGTCTTAGGAACCTGTGCTTCGGCGTGTGGGTTCAAGTCCCACCTCCCGCACCAGTTGTAATTAAATTAAAGTTAGGGGAGGCTAAGGGCATGGCTGAAAAGAAACTACTTAGTTGGGTTGGATTTAAGAGCGAGGAAGAAGGAAAGCCTGCGCCCGCACAAAATGCGCTAGAGCGCATTCGTGAACTTGAAAATCAATTAAATGATCTGCGCTCACGTCGTGATATCACCGGATTAAGTCGCGAAGAGTTTGAAATTTTGGCAACTGAAACTGCTATGGCAATGATCAAATCTGCGCAACAACGAGAAGCAAGGGCTAATGCTTCGGCACAAAAAATAGTTAGTGAAACAAATCGGAGTACTAAAGAAAAACTTGAAGCCGCTGAATCTAAAGCTAAAAGCATTCTTTCATCAGCAGAATCTCGAGGCCGTAAATATATTACTGCTGCTGAAGGTGATGCTGCCGATCTGGTAATTGCTGCTGAAGGTGAGGCAGATCAAATCCTTAATAGGTCAACACGTGATGCCAATGCGCTAACCGCTGCAGGAAAGCGTGAGGCACAAAAGTTAATTACCGATGCGAGTAAGAGTATTCTTGATTACCGCTCCTGGTTATCTTCAGCAATATCTGAAGCAGAGCGGCTTCACCGATCTCAGAATGCATCTTTAAATGCGGCTGAGAATGCAATTCAAGAATCACGACAGAAGTTGAAGCACGCCTTTGATCGTCTATCACAATTACAAGATGATATGTACGCAAATTTGGATTCTGAGAATAGGCCAACTAACAAGACTTTCGTTGCCGGAGCGGGTAAGAAAGCTGCCGCTGCTGCTGCTAGAAAACAAAAAGTGATAAATGCCAAAAATAGTGCTGGCAAAAAGAAAAAGAAATAACTCCTAAATTTGGAGTTAGCCATGCTTAACTTCTTAGCATTGGATAATTGAGTGGACACAAAACAAGTCAGTGGCAAGGTTGGCGTTCGTCGTATTTCATCAATCGATGGTTTACGTGCCATTGCTGTGGCTGCTGTCGTTTTATATCACTTGGGAATCTCTTGGATTCCAGGTGGTTTTTTAGGTGTTGATTTATTCTTTGTTATTTCTGGCTATGTAATTACCAGACTAATTCTCGATTCAATTAATCAATCAAGTGCGTTAGACCTCAGAGCCTTCTATGCAGCAAGATTGCGGCGAATTTATCCTGGTTTTATTTTTATGGTGATTTGTACAATTATCTTTATTGGGGTTTGGGCGCCTGAGGCAATTAAGCGTTTCTTAACCGATTTACCATACGCACTCACTGGCAGCATAAATTGGTATCTAGTTGCAAGAAATCAGGATTACTTTGAAACAATAGGGCGCCCACCCTTGCTGCAACACACTTGGTCCCTGGCCGTTGAATTACAGTTTTATCTGATCTGGCCAATTATTTTATTAACTGTCTTGAAGTATTTTGGAAAGAAAAATGTCGCAAGAATTGCATTGGCAATTGCAATAATTTCAGGCATTACTCTATTTGTTGTCTCTCTCAGCCTTGATCAAGCAAACGCTAAACAAATTAGTCATATTTACTTCGGCACTGACACTCACTCACTTGGGTTATTTCTTGGTTCAGCGCTAGCTGTTTCTTGGATTCCACAAAACCTTAGCGCTGCAATAACAAAACGTGCTCAAGATGTAATTGATGGAATCGGAATAGTTGGCTTACTGGGATTAATTTCAGTCTTTTTATTTATTGATCAATCAAATGCAAATCTTTACCGAATCGCTTTCCCATTAGCTGGCATATTTGGTTGCTTAGTAATTATTTCACTAGTGCATCCAGCCTCAAGATTTGCTCCGATAATCAGCACCGCCCCGTTTCGCTGGGTTGGCCAACGGAGCTATGGAATCTATATTTGGCACTGGGTAATATTCCAAGTGACTAGACCTTCAGTTGATTTATCTGGTCAAACCTGGGCGCTTTATCTAGCACGAGTGTTATTGGTGCTTGCACTTGCTGATATTTCACTTCGTTGGGTTGAAATTCCATTTAGACAAGGTGCGGTACAAAACTGGTTTCGAGGAATGAAATACCGCTCTGCAAAAGTAAAACTCCGCCAACAATTATCACTTCTCACCTCTGTAATCACAGTACTTGCCATTACCTCTGTTATTTCAGTTCAAGCAATAAATCAATCTGATCAAATTTCCAATCAAGTACTTGAAGAGATCGCTCCGATTGCACCAAATCAACAGGATTTGGGTAGTACAACTGGGCTTTGGGTGACTGGTGACAGTGTTATTTTGGGAATTAGAAGCAAGCTAGAGAGCAAGGAACACATCTCACTAATTAACGCCAGGGTTGGCAGGCAAGCACCAGAATTGCTAGCAGTAATGCGAGTAGATCAAAGCTCAGTCCCATCCTCACCTGTGATATTTAATTTGGGTAACAACAACGCTTTATCTGAACAAACCGTAATTGATATTTTTGAGACTATAAAAAATCAACCACAAATTATTGTGGTGAATACCGCAGTTCCAAGAACATGGAAAGATGCAAACAATGAAATAATTTCAAAAGTTTCTGCGCGATATCCAAATGTAAAATTAGTGGATTGGGATCGAATTTCGAAAGGTCGACCAGAATTATTTGCTCCTGATGGTGTTCACTTAAGCCCAACTGGCTCTGATGTTTATGTTGATTTAGTTTTGAGCGTCTTTACCAAAACACCAGCATAAGATTTAGAAAATAAAAATGGCCCTTAATTTTCTTAAGGGCCATTTCAGTATTTAGATTAGGACCAGCTGCCTGGCAATCCGTGAACTTTTCCGGCAACTACTTCACCATCCGAGTAAACTGTGGATACTCTTACCTGAACCCAACCAGTTTCATCATTTTTGGTAATTTGTTGCTTTAACTGTGTTGCTGGAACAGTGGCAACTAATTTCCACTCACCAACACCATTTGTGCGCAGCTCAACGTTGTAACCAGTGATTCCTTCAGATGCTGCAGGAGTCTTCCAATTAACAGTTGCACCACCATCGTTGTACAAAGAGACGATTCCGACTGGCGCTTCATACGCACCAATTGGTGCTGAACTTGGCTCAGTTGTTGGTTCAGCAGATTCTGAAGCTGCTGGAGTTGGTGTAACAGTTGCAGAATCAGAGGATGAATTCTTAGAAATCACTGCTACTGCCAGAATTAAAATACCCACTACAACAGCAATAATAATTCCTCTAGATGAGGAGGAGTCACTACTTGCAGTTGATTTAGGCTTGTAGGAAACTCCTGATGAAGGCTTTGGTGTAGTTGAGATAGATGTTCTAGATGATCCACTTATTGGAACCGTTGGAATTGAGTAGCGAACCGAAGATTTACTAGATTTCTTAGCGCGCTTTTTTACCTTACGCTTTGTGGTCGTGCGCTTAGCACTTTTTTTCACAATGCGTTTTGCTGAACTTCTCTTTGCAGCAGATTTCTTCGCTGCCTTTTTCTTTGCGGCCACTTAAAACTCCTTATTGATCAGTACTGATAAAAATATTTATCAGCAGGGTAAGAATAGTTGAGATTTCCTTAGGGGAGGATGAGATAAGGATACAACAGTAAATATCTACTTGAGCCTAAGTGAATATGCAGTTCTATTACAGATTTGCCAGCAAAAAAGGCGCCATTATGCGCAGTGCAATGCCCCGATGACTAACCTCATCCTTCACCCTAGGTGAAAGTTCTGCCAGGCTCTGAGTAAAACCGGAGGGCATAAATATTGGATCATAACCAAAACCACTATTTCCGATTGGTTTAAAAACAATCTCACCAGGCAAAATCCCTTCAAACTCTTTTTGTGTGGCTGGCCCGGTTGGATTCGGCTTATATAAAGCTACTACCGCTTTGAACTGGGCACCTCGCTTATCTTTAGCCACTGTTTTAAGTTGCTCTAAAATTTTATTTATATTGACCAAATCACGTTGAGTGCTATCTTCACCCAAATAACCACCCCATCGGGCTGAGTAAATACCTGGGTCACCGTTTAACGCATCGATAAATAAGCCACTGTCATCAGCTAGGGCTGGCAGGTGGGTGAAATCTGAGATCTCCTTGGCCTTTAATCTGGCATTCTCACTTAAACTTTTTCTGCTCTCAACCACATCTGGCATATCTGGAAAATCATTTAAACCTAAGACTGCAATATCTTTTGCATGCTCATCTAATAACCGCTTGAATTCAGTGATTTTGCCAGTATTTTTTGTTGCCAAAACTATCTTACGCATAAGCGGCTAGAAAAATTACTAGCTTAAGGCTTGTGCTTGTAATTTTGTTAGTTGTGCGCATCCTTTAGCACCTAAATCTAGTAATTGATCAAGCAGGGTGCGATCAAATGGTTTGCCCTCGGCAGTGCCTTGTACTTCAATAAAATTACCATCACCGGTACAAACAATATTCATGTCAGTTTGCGCACTCACATCCTCTTCATAACAAAGATCTAAAACTGCCACACCATTGATGAGACCAACTGATACGGCTGCTACTGATTGGATGATTGGGTTAACCCCGCTACCAATATGATTCTTTGCCTTGGCCCAATTAATGGCATCTGCCAGCGCCACATATGCACCAGTAATTGCTGCAGTGCGCGTGCCACCATCTGCCTGCAACACATCGCAATCAATCACAATTGTGTTCTCACCTAAAGCTTTCATATCAACTACTCCGCGAAGTGATCTGCCAACTAATCTTGAGATCTCCTGCGTCCTGCCCCCTAATTTTCCTTTAACACTCTCCCGCTCTGATCTAGTGTGGGTGGCTCTTGGCAACATCGCATACTCACTTGTTACCCAACCTTCACCCTTTCCTACCAACCACCGCGGCACACCTGGTGTAAAGGATGCAACACAAAGCACGCGGGTATTGCCAAACTCAACTAATACCGATCCTTCAGCATTATTGAGCCAGTTACGGGTAAATTTAATAGAGCGCAATTGATCATTGCTCCTACCATCGGCTCTACTCACTTACTCCTCCTTTTATCTCTAATCATTAATAATGTGGCACTTGGTATTAATTTGATCTTAGCTAGATCTTATTAGACACCGCTAAGACCTCAGGACCTAAAAATCTTTTAGCCAAGGTGGCAAACTTATCGGGATCTGCGGTAGCAACAAATCTATGGCTCACCTTTCCTACCTGATCATTTAACAATCCTGCCTCCACCAAGGTGCGATAGAGATCTTTGGCGGTCTCCTCCGCACTAGAAACTAGCGTTACATCATTTCCCATTACATAAGAGATGACACCGGTAAGTAGTGGGTAATGAGTACAGCCTAAAACCAAGGTATCAATCTGCGCCTGCTTCATCGCACTTAAATAATCTTGGGCAATTTTAGTTATCTCATCGCCTGAAGTTTTTCCAGATTCGACATACTCCACAAACAATGGGCAGGCTTTTGAGGTAATTGATAATTGTGGCGCTGCCGCAAAGGCATCTAAGTAAGCTTTTGATTCAATAGTTGCGCTGGTGCCAATCACGCCGATTTTTCCACTGCGGGTTGCAGAGACTGCTCGCCTTACTGCAGGTTGAATAACCTCAATTACTGGGATTTGATAACGCTCTCTGGCATCTCGCAGCATCGCAGCACTTGCAGTGTTGCACGCAATCACAATTGCCTTAACCTCGGCGGCAAGTAATTGGTCCATAATCTCCAGGGCGTAGCTTCGAACCTCGGCTAATGATCGGCTGCCATAAGGACCACGGGCGGTATCGCCCAGATAAAGAATTGATTCCCCTGGCAGCTGGTCAATAATCGCCCTAGCAACCGTCAACCCACCAACCCCGGAATCAAAGATGCCAATTGGGGCGCTCTTATTTGTTTGAGTGGAGATGGCCATTTGAGTAAGTGTAAATGGCATATATAGGTGTGGGTCGCCTTGGCTAAACCAGCAATATATGTCCGATTTACCCCTATTTGCCATGGAAATTACTTAAGATTTAAGGAGAAATCAGGGTGAAATCACTTGCTCCACTGGTCAGTAACCACCACCCTTAGACCTAAGCGCACAGTTGCCGCCTGCATATGAGGCTACAAATGTGTGCTGGCTTGTGGCCAAAAGGTCATGAGCAACCTAAATGCCTATGGAGGCTTATTTAGATGAATTCAATCGCACTATCTGCAGATCAGTTCGGGTTTGTATACAACATCATTTCATTTGGACTTGTATCAATGCTTGCCTGCACGATCTACACATTAGTTTCACAATCACGTGTACTACCTAAGTACCGCACAGCCCTTGTTATGTCATCAATGGTGACATTCATTGCGGCATACCACTACATGCGAATTTTCAACTCATTTGAAGATTCATATGTT
>SXRC01000075.1 GCA_005793655.1 Actinomycetota bacterium | reverse complement strand
GGTTGATGCACCGATTGGCGCCACCATAAACTCTTGAATATCCACATTGGTATCAGCATGAGCACCGCCATTTAAAATATTCATCATTGGAACTGGCAATGTCTTAGCCTCTGCTTTGCCTAAGTATTTAAATAAAGATTGACCAGTACTCACCGCCGCCGCTCTGGCAACTGCCAGAGATACTCCCAAGATCGCATTAGCGCCTAGGTTTGATTTATTTTTACTACCATCTAAAGCAATCATCTTCTCATCAATTACCTTTTGGTCTAATGCATTTAAACCAACTACAACTGGTGCGATTTTTTCAACAATGTTTTTTACTGCGCCCTCAACACCTTTACCTAAATATCTTTTGCCACCATCTCGCTTCTCTGCCGCCTCAAAAGCACCGGTAGAGGCACCACTTGGTACCGCTGCGCGCGCCATACTTTTATCATCTAATCGCACCTCTACTTCAACAGTTGGGTTTCCCCGAGAATCTAGAATCTCTCTGGCGGTGATTAATTTAATGAGTGACACTAATTTGCCCTAACTATTTGTTTAAGATTTGAATCAACAAAGGTAATTCTACCTTGACTCATGCTCTTGAATCTGGGTAATTAAGCCTTTAGTGGCGGTGCGAAGTGCAGCCTCAGGATCTAAGCCTTTATCAACGGCTTGAGTGATTAATCCAAGAAGTATCTGACCAAATTGATCCTGATCGATATCAGTTGGAAGTTTGATTGGCTCAGAAATAGGTAGCTCATAATTTAATTTATTTAATCGGTAAATTACCTTAGTCGCCAATGGCAATGCTGGTTGGGCCAGTGGCACACCATCAATTACTGAGCTTCGACTTTTTTCAGCAGCTTTTTGCTTCTCCCAATTTTCTAATACCTCGGTGCTGCCACGAACAGATTCACCAGCAAATACATGTGGGTGTCTTCTAATTAACTTATCTGTCACCGACTTTGCTACATCTTCAATATTAAATGGCTGCTTCGCATCCTCCTCAGCCATCCGGGAGTGAAAATAAACCTGCAATAGCAAGTCGCCCAACTCCTCCTGCATTGCATCTTTATCATTATTTTCAACGGACTCAATAAACTCATAAGACTCTTCTAATAAGTATTTAAGAAGGGATGTGTGATCTTGCTGGGCATCCCATGGACATCCACCAGGGGATCGAAGTTTGTCCATTACCTGGCGAAGCCGCAGGAGTTCAGAACTCATAATAACTTAAGGAAGTTGGGTTACTGCGCCATCAGTTACATCACTTGCTTCAATAGAGGTGTTAGTTGGATTCCACTTGCCATACTTTGGATTTACCTCAACACCTAGTTTGTTAGCAATATCTGTAACTGCTTTTGCCACTAATTCTGGTGCCTGCGCCTCTGGCGCGCCAGAGTTAATAAAAAATGCATCTAACCGCTCTGAAATAATTAAGACTTTAAGATATGCATCAAGATTTGATTGCGCCAGATTTGCCCCCACCAAAGCAGTTGGCAATTCACTCTCGCCACCAACATTAATCACTATATCTGCTCGCCGGGCTGCTACATCTGCTTTTGTAACCACAATATTTTTATCTTTAGCAATCTGATCTAATAATGCAGTAACAATAAAGAATTGTGCTTGATCTCGAAGCAGCTCAGGGCCTTGAGATAATTGCATCGCAGTGGTGTCAATATTTTTACGGGCGGCTAATATTTCATCGACAACTTTTTGGATCTGTTGGCCAGAAAAAGCAGTATCGCCAACACTTACGCCAGAGCTCATACTGGAGCAGCCAGTGAGAAGTAATACCGCTATTAATGGTGTAAATATCCGCTTAAGCAATTGCATCCTCATTTTTCTACTATCGGTTGAATAAAATTACGTAGAACTGAGTCGACCCACGCAAGGGTTGAAGTATCCCCTACCTCACCACCTTCTATCCAATTAGGCGCAGTGACTCTTGCGACTAAAAGGGTGGAGCTGCTCATTTTATAAATTGAGCCGGGATAAAGCCTACTTAATCTTATTTGTGCAGACTCTGCCAGTGTGATGGGTGTGAGCCGCAACTGTTTTCCAGCGACAGCAATATCAGTAATTCCTAATGATTTAGCAAATAATCTAAGCGCTGCCACTTTAAGTAACTCTTGCGCTGCTGATGGTAGATCCCCAAAGCGATCTAACATTTCAGCTTTGATCTCAGCAATCATCTCATCACTTTGTGCTTCAGCAATTCGGCGATAAAGATCTAGTCGCAATCGCTCTGATTCGATGTACTCAACTGGTAGGTGAGCATTTACCGGTAACTCCACTTTGCAATCAATACTTTTTGGCTTCTGTACAAAGTACTCACTCTTAAACTCATCAACAGCATTTGCCACCATGCGCATATACAGATCAAAGCCAACCTCTGCGATATGACCTGATTGTTCACCACCTAATAGATTCCCAGCACCTCTTATGTCTAAATCTTTTAACGCCACCGCCATACCAGCTCCAAGATCAGTATTTGTCGCAATTGTGGTTAATCGATCATGGGCTAATTGGGTAATTTGTTTATCGGTGGGATAGAAAAAGTAGGCGTATGCCCGTTCACTACTTCTGCCCACTCGGCCACGTAATTGATGAAGTTGGGAGAGACCAAATAAATCAGATCGATCCACAATTAAGGTATTGGCATTTGGAATATCAATTCCACTTTCAATAATAGTTGTACAAAGCAGCAAATCAAATTGCCTGGTCCAAAAGGCAATAATTACCTCCTCCAATACCCGCTCATTCATCTGACCATGCGCGATGCCGATTTTTATCACCGGTATTAATTTTTTTATTCGCTGCGCAACCGCCTCAATGCTTTCAACTCGGTTGTGAATATAAAAAATCTGGCCATCTCGTAATAACTCGCGATTAATTGCAGCGCTAACCTGTTTTTCATCAAAGGCACCAACGTAGGTTAAAACTGGATGACGCTCCTCCGGTGGGGT
>SXRC01000074.1 GCA_005793655.1 Actinomycetota bacterium | reverse complement strand
ATGAAGACATCACAATTGTGATGGGTGTAAACCATGAAAAATACGATTCAGCCAAGCACAACATAATTTCAAATGCTTCTTGTACAACTAATTGCCTAGCACCAATGGCGAAGGTTCTAAATGACGAGTTTGGAATCGTTCGAGGATTAATGACCACTATTCATGCGTATACAAATGACCAAGTTATCCTCGACTTTCCGCATAAAGATCTACGCCGATCACGAGCAGCCGCGCTTTCGATAATTCCAACCTCTACCGGGGCAGCAAAAGCAATCTCTTTAGTATTGCCAGAATTAAAGGGCAAGCTTGATGGTTATGCGTTAAGGGTTCCAGTACCAACTGGCTCTGCAACTGACCTGACAGTTGAATTATCCAAAGAAGTCTCTGTTGCCAAGATAAATGCAGCTCTTAAGAAGGCTAGTCAAGGTGCGCTAAAAGGTTATATGACCTACACCGAGGATCCAATCGTCTCTGCGGATATTGTTACAGACCCAAGTTCATGCATTGTTGATGCGGGGCTAACTAAGGTAATAGGAAGCACCGCAAAAGTAGTTGGTTGGTATGACAATGAATGGGGATACTCAAATAGATTAGTTGACCTGATTCAGTACATAGGCAAATCTTTATAATATTGATGGGAATTAAAACTCTTGCGCAGTTAGATCTACAAAATAAAAGAGTGATATTACGATGTGATTTTAATGTGCCATTCAAAGATGGTGTCATAACAGATGACGGACGTATACGTGCCTCTTTAAGCACGATCAGAAAATTACTAGCAAAAAACTGCTCAATCGTAATAATTGCACATCTAGGCCGGCCAAAACCAGATCAGAAAAATGACTTATCACTTGCACCAGTAGCCAAACGGCTTAGTGAATTACTGGATGCAGAGGTAGATTTTTCAGAAGAGATTATGGGAATTAAACAAAAGACGGACTCACTGAAAACTGGTCAAATCTTGCTATTAGAGAATATTCGATTCTTGGCAGCAGAAACTAGTAAAGATGAATCAGAGCGAAAAGCCTTAGCGAGTGAGCTAGCAACATATGGGCAGGTTTATGTAGGAGATGGCTTTGGCGCCGTGCATCGTAAACATGCATCAGTTTATGAGTTGGCAAAGATGATGCCGCATGCTGCTGGCGATTTAATAATTACTGAGTTGGGTGTGCTCGAAAAGCTCACTACGAATCCAAACCGTCCATATGGAGTAGTTTTGGGAGGGGCAAAAGTTTCAGACAAAATCGGTGTAATTTCAAATTTGCTAGAAAAAGTAGATCTCATAGCAATCGGGGGTGGAATGGTTTTTACTTTTTTGTCGGCTACTGGAAAAGAAATAGGCAAATCATTAGTGGAAAATGATTTGATTCCAACTGTCGAGGAGTTGATAAAACGTGCAGAGATTCTTGGTGTTAAGGTAATTCTGCCTACAGATATTGCTGTGGCAAAAGAGTTTAACGCAGAGTCAACTGCAACAATAGTTGCATCCGGTGAAATACCAAAGGATCAGATGGGATTGGATATTGGACCAGCAAGTGCTCGTTTTTTTGCAAATGAAATAGAAAAGTGCAAGACTGTTTTTTGGAATGGCCCAATGGGGGTATTTGAGTTTAATAATTTTTCAAATGGCACGAGGTCTGTGGCGCAAGCACTGACAAAAATCGATGGAATAAGTGTGGTCGGCGGGGGAGATTCAGCTGCTGCAGTACGTAAACTAGGATTTGATGCTCAGGATTTTGGCTATATTTCAACAGGTGGTGGTGCATCTCTTGAATATCTTGAGGGCAAAGAATTGCCTGGCCTAGTGGCATTAAGTTAGAGAAAGAGAAGCATGCGAAAACCATTGATTGCTGGAAATTGGAAGATGAATTTAAATCATTTAGAGGCAATCGCAGTTACGCAAAAGTTGGCTTACTCTCTAGAAGATCGAGATTATGATGCGGTTGAGATCGTAATATTTCCACCGTTCACTGATCTAAGATCAGTCCAAACACTCATCGATGGTGATCGTTTGCGTTTACTTTATGGTGCGCAAGATTTATCGCCATCTGCATCGGGAGCTCATACCGGAGACATTTCTGGTTCGATGCTTGCAAAATTAGGCTGTACTTATGTTCTTGTCGGTCATAGTGAACGCCGTGCCAGTCACAAAGAGAGTGATGAGTTGATTAATAGGAAGATTAAGACTGTATTTTCTAACGAGCTGAAACCAATTCTTTGTGTTGGGGAAGATCTAGAAATACGCGAGGCAGGAAATCATATTGCTTATGTGCTCGACCAATTAAGAAATTGTCTCAAAGGATTTCATAAGCCAGACTTGAAGAAGATCGTCATTGCCTATGAGCCTGTCTGGGCTATTGGTACCGGAAAAACAGCAACTCCTGAAGATGCTCAAGAGGTCTGTGCAGCTATTCGAAAAGAGTTAAGAAAAATTGGGAGTGATGAAATAGCTGATAATTGTCGTATTCTTTATGGTGGATCAGTAAAGTCAATTAACACTCTAGATATTATGAAAGAAGAAGATGTTGATGGTGCATTAGTGGGCGGTGCCTCCCTTGATCCAGAAGAATTTGCGAGGATTTCTAAATTTCATAGGGTTTTGAACAAGGCTTAAAATGGTCGGATTACAGATAAATTGGGAAAAGATAGTATCCTTTGCCTATACCAGCGAGTTTAGGGTGAAGGCGAGCAAATGACTTTAGCATTAACAATTATTCTTATTTTAACAAGCGTCTTGATGATTGTGTTAGTACTTCTACATAAAGGTAAAGGTTCAGGACTGTCAGACTTATTTGGTGGTGGAATTTCATCGACTTATGGTGGATCCTCTGTCGTAGAAAAGAATTTAGATCGAATTACAATTGTTGTGGGTGGTGTTTGGTTTGCATCAGTTATAGCACTTAGCTTGTTATTGAAGTAGATTCAGAAATGAAGGAGTAAAAATGGCCGGTGGTAGTGCAATTCGTGGAAGTCGTGTCGGTGCTGGGCCAATGGGTGAGGCCGAGCGCGGTGAATCAATTGCGCGCTTCAGAGTTTCATACTGGTGTGCGAACGGACATGAAACTAAACCATCATTTGCTGAAGATGGCACGGTGGAAGTTCCTGTTGAGTGGAACTGCCCTCGATGTGGGTTTCCAGCTGGCCAGGATAAAAATAAACCGCCAATGCCCTCTAAAAACGAACCATATAAAACACACTTGGCTTACGTTAAAGAGCGTCGTACCGAGGCTGAAGCAAATAAAATATTAGAGATTGCTTTAAAAAAACACCGTGGTGAGGATTAAAAGCTTTCAATATCCTTTAATAATTTTTCAAATGCTTTTTGTCGGTCTTTTAAGTGAATTCTAATTACAGGCAGGTTGCGTTCCTTTAATGCCAGTCCATCTCCTAAAGCTTGCGCCAAAATCAGGTCGCCAAAATCGAATGATTGCCCGGGGATTTCAAGTGTCGTCAGCGGAGTTGAAGTTATTTGGATAAAGCTGCCGTTTAATTGGCCGCCTTTGTGAATCTGTCCAGTTGAGTGAAGAAATCTAGGACCCCAACCGAAAGTTACTGGCTTCTTAACTTTATTTGCGATCAATTTTCTTAGGCGAATAATCTGCTCATCATCTTCCTTATTAAGATAGGCCATGATTGCAATGTACTGTGAATCAATCTTAAGAAATTCAAGCAAATTTTTGCATGAATCATCTGAGTAGGTCGAAGTATCCTTATCCTCGTAAGAGGGCGTTGGCTGCACAAATGATCCATCTTTAACCGAGCTTAATATGCCTTCTGTTCTCTCTTTTGCTTCAATCACATTAGGTTGATCGAAGGGATCCACTTTTAGCAGATAACACAACAGAGCAGTTGTCCACTCCCATAATATAAATTGCTCGCCGAGGGTGCCCTCAACTACTAGATCAAAATCTCCATTTGCAAAACCGATTGATAAACCCGCAATAGCGTTATCTGGATGTTCAATCACGACCGGTAGGCGACCTTGTTTGTTCTTGCCGGTTGACTCAGCAATTAGCTGCTCAACCCAATCAGAAAGACCAGGAATACTTGATTGATAGTCAGAAAAATTAACTATTTGTTTAGTACCGTCAAAGAGCAAGGCTGCTATTACGACCGCAGGTGAGTCATCTGCGGTCAATTTCATTGATAGTGCTTCAGCATCATCTAGCATGATCGATATATCAACACCTGCTAACGCAGCTGGCACCAAACCAAAGGCTGCTAATGCACTAAATCGGCCACCAACATTTGAATCTGCATTTACAACTTTATATCCCTGCCCTCGTGATGACTTATCAAGAGCAGTCCCAGGATCGGTAACAATAACTATATGATCAATTGGATTTAATCCTTCTTGTTTTAATAGCTTTTCAAATAATTGAAGATGCGAAATAGTTTCAATAGTGGTTCCTGACTTAGACCCAACAACAATGATTACGTCAGATAGTTTTTTTGGTATGCAAGCTTGAATCTGATCTGGGTTAGTTGAATCAATAATCGTTAATTTCTTTTTGTAAGCAGCTGTAATCACCTGCGGGGCTAGTGAGGAACCACCCATGCCACATAAGATGACTTTGCTTAAATTTCTACTTCTTGCCCAGGCAGAGAGAGCATCTAATTGGGGGAGCAGTTCCCTCGAGTTTTTCGGTAAATCAACCCAATTAAGTCGGAAAGCGGCCTGAGTATTTTCACCCCAGATCGTGGGATCCTTAATTGCAACTCGTTTTGAGATTACTCTCAATTCTTCAAGAATTTTTGAATTGATCTTATCTAGCGATTTTCCAGAAATCTTCATACATTACCTAAAGTTATTGCCTTAACTGAACTCATAAGTTCAAGCCAAGATGATTCGAATTTAGCAACACCATCTAGCTCTAGATCATGGGTGATCTTCTCTAGATCAACTCCAGCTAGTGCAAGTTTTGCCATATTCGATTTGGATACGGTGAGGTTGGGCGTGATTGAGTCACCTTGAAATACTCCGAATTGCCTAACCGCATTCATGGTTGCTTCTGGCATTGTGTTCACCGTATTTTTTGCGACAAGTTGCATGACATAACGTGTTGCATCATAGGCTGGATCTTTAACCCCGGTTGAGGCCCAAAGAGGGCGCTGAATATTTGCACCACTTTTTGCCAACATCTGCCATTTATCACTTCTTTCAAAAGATAAAAAAGATTCGTAAGCTAGCACTGCATTTGCGATAGCAGCACAGCCTCGAATTGCTGAATCAGAGGGCAAAATTGCATCGATTGCAGAATCAATTCTGCTGATGAAAAAAGAAGCCACCGAGTGAATATCATTAACAGATTTTCCAGAGCTAATCCTTCTGTTTATGCCCTCTGCATATGCAGCTAAAACTTGTTTATAACGGGCAACAGAAAATATTAGAGTCACATTCACGCTGATACCCTCAGCAATCAGCTCTGTGATCGCTGGTAATGCTTCAATCGTTGCTGGAACCTTAATCAATAAATTTGGTCGATCAATTACCTGCGACAGGTGCTTGCCTTGCGCAACAGTTTTATTTGCGTCTCTTGCAAATCTAGGGTCAACTTCAATAGAGACCCTCCCATCTTTCTTCTTGCTATCTAGAAAAGTTTTTTCAAAGAGGTCACATGCATCTCGCACATCATCGGTTGTCAATTTAGTTATTATTTCCTCTATGGAAAGATTGCGGTTCCTTAAAATATCTTCGTGATAAAGATCTGACTTGCCGATAGCAGCCGCAAAAATGCTTGGGTTAGTTGTAACTCCCACAACATAATCTTTAGAGATGAGGTTTTCTAAAGAT
>SXRC01000073.1 GCA_005793655.1 Actinomycetota bacterium | reverse complement strand
TGGCGATAATTGAAAGATTAGGCAGGCAAAATCTTGATGCGATCGAGGAGACGATTAAAAAATATGGGATTGATTGTGATTTTGAACGAAATGGTGAGTTGCGCGTAGCAGTTGCCCCTTGGCAGATGGAGGGGTTAAAAGAGGAGGCGATCGCTAGAAATAAAACTGGTGATCATGTGCAACTTTTAGATAAGAGTGCGATCCAAGCCTTGGTTAAATCACCAATTTATGAAGGGGCGTTATCAGATCATGATGGCACCGCATTGGTGGATCCCGCCAGATTAGTTTGGGGCTTAGAGAAAGCTTGTCTGTCACTGGGAGTAAAAATATATGAGCACTCTAAAGTTGAAGAATTAATCCAGGATCAAGATACGGTAATTGTTAAAAGTGCTTATGGCTCTATTAGGGCAAATAAGGTAGCCCTGGCTACAAATATTTACACACCCCTGATAAAGAGTGTGAAAAAGTATGTAATTGCAGTTTATGACTTTCAATTAGTAACCCAGCCATTGACAGTTGCGCAATTAGAAAGCATTGGCTGGAAAGGTCGAGAGGGCTTATCCGATGCTGGGTATCAATTTCATTACTACCGGTTAACTAAAGAGAATGAGATTTTATGGGGTGGATATGACGCAGTTTATAACTACGCGGGCAAGGTGCGAGCAGAGTATGAAGCACGTCCTGAAACCTACGCCAAGCTTGCTGAGCATTTTTTCAAAACATTTCCACAATTAGCTGGAATTAAATTTACCCATGGTTGGGGTGGGGCCATTGATACCTGCTCAAGATTTTCACCATTTTGGGGGCAAGCATTTGATAACAAAGTTGCCTATGTTCTTGGCTATACCGGCCTTGGGGTTGCCACCACAAGATTTGGCGCCTCTACCATGTTGGATTTATTAGATGGAATTGAAAGTGAAGCAACGCAATTATCGATGGTCAAACATAAGCCATTCCCATTTCCACCTGAACCATTTAGATTCTTGTTTATCAGATTAACTCAATGGTCAATTAATAAGGCGGATCAAAATGAGGGCAGGCGAAATCTTTGGCTACGCTTATTAGACCGGCTTGGCTTGGGCTTTGATTCTTAAGTAATGACCCTTCCTGACCAGCCTTTCTGAACTCGCTTACGCTCGCACAGCAAGTCACCGTGCTCTACCAACTGGCTTTCAACTCAAATTATATTTCTTTAGGAAGTTTTGAAATAGGATTAAATCGAAGATTCCCGTATTCTTTTTAAATGCGAAAGTCTGGGAGCCTGGCCAAAGGGTTATCAGTGACGCTAGCGCTCGCCCTGACACGCCAGTGGTAGCTTTTTCTGCCCAGAAAGTTACACCTGGCAGCCCCTGCAAAGTTTTAAATCAAAAAATTCCTTACCTCAATAAAACTTACACCTGCATAAAGTCGGGCAAAAAAATGGTTTGGAATAAAGGTGCCGTTAATGCTCAAAACTGTCAACTTCAGCAGTTGCGGGTAAATTTTTTTGGAACTGGTTTTGGATTTCCACGGGCATCATTCCGTTTAAAGAATACCGGTGAGGTTAATGGTCTTTTTTTATATGTTCAATTCAATGATGTTAAAGGCAGCGACGACCCGCAAGCAGATGCAGCAACTTTTGTTCCAAAGTTCGTAGCATATTACAAATCCGTTTCGTACGGACAATTAAGTTTCAAGGTCGATGTGCATCCAAAATATCTTTCTATTCCTAAAGACTCTTCATCATATGGAATGACTGATTGGGATCTCGGCGACCCAGATCAGTACTGGAAAGATGGACTGAAAGCCGCCGGACCATATGTTGATTTTAGTAAGTACGAATTTGTCGTGGTAATCCCACCAAGTGGGATAAAGAACATTATTTACGGCCCTTCTATGCCGTTAGCTCCGACCGAGACCGTAGGTTTCACTAAACAAAAGTATATTTATAACGGGCTAATGGGTGGAGCAGACCAAAGAAATAAGCCAACCCGATGGATTTGGCTTGCGCACGAAATAGGTCACGACCTGGGTATGGAACATCAGTATTCCTATGATGGTCAGGCCGTTTGGGATTTAATGAATAATGTTTATGATTTTACGGCACCTGAATTGCTAGGCTGGAATAGATTTTTTCAAGGCTGGTTGGCGCCAGATAGGGTGGCTTGTCTAGAAAAAAGCGCCGTAACTGCAACACCGCTAACCATTCGATTAAAACCGATATCAGATAACAGTTCTGGCACACATCTAGTGCTAATCAAGGAAACAACACAAACTGCTCTAGCGATTGAATATAGAACGATTACCGACTTTGACACTCTTGATGGGAATAAAAACTTAGAAGGAGTTATTGTTTATAAAGTAGACGTCAGCAAGGATTCAAATCAGAACGCAATCACACTGGTTACTACCGTGAATCCAAATCTAAATATGCGCAGAAATATTGTTGGTAGTTTGCAAGTTGGAGAATCGGTTAGCAGCAATGGCATTCAGGTCACGGCATTGAGCAGGGACTCTGAAGGTTATCTAGTAAAAATTACACAATAAAGAGTTATATTGATTAATTGAAATGTTAATCGGAGATACTAAATAAGGATAAATAGTGATCAAATTCTGGTATGGATTGATTATCTTTGCCTTTACCGTTTGGGTGATTGGCACGGCTTACATAGAATATTTCTAAATGAGCCTAACTATTTGGGCAAAGGCAGAAGAGTTGCGTAAGGTAATGAAATGAAGAGAACGCTTGTTCTAAGCCTCAGGATAGTTATCGCAGTCCTTCACTATGAAGGACCTACTGATAAAAACTCAGTGAGTTACTTACGAAAATAAACACCAAACCATTTGGCATTTACGTTCAAAAGCGCGCCTGGCAGGAATTGAACCTGCGACCTAATGCTTAGAAGGCATTCGCTCTATCCGACTGAGCTACAGGCGCATTAATTGACCGGGCTAAGTCTACCGATCACAACAGGTAAGGTTTGACACTATGGCTGAGTTTATTTACACGATGAAAAAGGCTCGCAAAGCCCATGGCGACAAAGTAATTCTTGATGATGTCACCTTGATGTTTTTACCTGGCGCCAAGATTGGTGTGCTTGGTCCAAATGGAGCTGGTAAATCAACAGTTCTGCAAATTATGGCAGGGCTGCAGCAGCCATCAAATGGTGAGGCTTATTTATCACCTGGTTACACAGTTGGAATCTTGTTGCAAGAGCCACCTTTAAATGAGGATAAAAATGTCTTGGAGAATGTGCAAGAGGGTGTGGCGGAGACAATTGGATTGTTAAATAGATTTAATGCAATCAGTGAAGAGATGGCAAACCCGCAGGCAGA
>SXRC01000072.1 GCA_005793655.1 Actinomycetota bacterium | reverse complement strand
GATCGCATCAAGATTTTGCCTGCCTAATCTTTCAATTATCGCCATCTCATCAGCAAAGCGGTTGTTGCCATTAACAAAACCATGGGTGAGTGAGCCATTACAAAAACCACCATTACGCCCTGAGGCGCCATTACCAGTCTCACCCATCTCAATAATTACTACCTCACGTTTTGGATCGCGCTCTTTTGCAAGAAGTGCTGTCCAAAGGCCGGTGTAACCGGCGCCAATGATGCAAAGATCAGTTTGAATATCACTTGTTAAGGCAGAGTGAGATGCAGGCTCTAATGGATCAGCATCTAGCCAGTACTGAGCAGGTTGAAGATCTGCTAATGAGTTAAGAACAATTGGATTAATCGCTGGCATGGGCTGACTCCGGTGTAAACCGGATTCCACCCCTTTGCGTATTATTAAGTGGCCCGGGTCCTCCGGAGTCCACACCCATAACGCAGATCTTCATCTAGCAATCTGTGGTTCGTTACAGCTACAAATCTAATACTACCCTACTGCGCAATAAGCAAGCCCCCGCACTCTAGGCGTGTGCGGGGGCTTGCTTTACTTAGTTAATTACTTGATCTTTGCAATCTGCGCTTTAGCTTTGTCATATAAAGCACCAGTAATAAGGGTGTATCCCTTTTCTGGGAACTTCTTTGGACATTGCTCTAGCAAATATGTGTGCCATGCGGCCACAATCTTTTGTTTTTCTGGATCCTTTTTAGCAGATTCTGGATAAACCAAACCATATGAAGCGGTTCCTATTGAGTAGGCACCAGGAATTGCCTTTTGGTAAGGCGTATCAAGGCTGCCATTGGCATTAATTGTTCCACCACCAAGGAATGCTGATGTTCCAGCTGAAGATGGAGCTACAAACTCTCCTGCCCAGTTTTGTACCAGCGCAGTTGGCAACTTGTTATCTGCAAACCAACTAACTTCACCATATCCAATTCCACCAACCTTGCTCTTAACTCCTGCTGCAACTAAAGCTGAACCATTTGCACCCTGGAAGTTGAAGAAGTTTGATAGTGGCACTGGTGTTGAATTTGAAAATGTTCCAGTTGCAGTTTTTGGCCAAAGTTCTTTGTTGGCGCCATCGTTGGCACCCTTTAGGAACTTAAGGAACTGCTCTGATGTTCCAGATGAGTCGCTGCGGAAGTAAACAGTGATCGGCACATTAGGTAAGTTTGGATTTGCATCAACCAGATTGTACTTAGTGATCTTTGACAAGCCCTTTGCATCAAGAACTGGGATTGTGCGTGTAACGTTTTTGCCAGCCACTTTTACAGTAATTTTCTTTGTGGCAAATACTGGAACCTTAACTTCACCATCATTTACCGTTCTAATTCTAATATCATTCCAGTTTGTAATTTCACCAGAAAAAATTTGAGCAATCACGGCTGGGGAGAGATAAATTGGCGTCTTAACAGTAGGCAGGTTGTAACCAATTGCAATTGGCGCTGCATAAACAGGTGCATACTCAAGGTGTGCTGGAAATCCTGATGTATAAGCAGCGTCTGAAGCACCGAAATCTACTAAGTTATTAAAGAAATCTGTTCGACCCTTACCTGAACCACCTGCTGTGTAGTTAACGGTGTGGCCAGTATCTTTTGTGAACTCAACCTTACAAACATCAATAATTGGCTGAGCAAATGTTGCACCGCTGCCATTAATCTGGCCCGCAAATGCCGGTGAAGATGAAAGAATTAACGAGGATGTTACAGCTGCAATAAATGCAACTTTTTTACTTAACTTCATGAAGCCCCCTTGTTGGTGGTGATAGGTATTACTAAGTTAACTAGTTAGGGCTAATAGAGGTAGTTTATTTAGTAAACATCAGGTGGTATCTAAGTAAACAATTGGTATTACTATTTAACCAAATCTTCCTGAGACATAATCCTCTGTGCGCTGCTGCTTAGGGTTTGTGAAAATATCATTGGTTGCACCACTTTCAATCAAGCGCCCAGGTCCTCCATCAGCTAGAAAGAATCCGGTGAAATCAGAGACGCGAGCTGCCTGTTGCATATTGTGAGTAACAATTACGATGCTCATCGAAGCTGATAGCTTTCTGATGGTCTCTTCAATACGAAGTGTTGAGCCTGGGTCTAGTGCAGAACATGGCTCATCCATCAGCAATACCTGTGGATTAACCGCCAGGGATCGAGCAATACATAAGCGTTGTTGCTGACCACCAGAGAGAGCACCACCATACTCATTTAATCGATCCTTAACCTCATCCCACAAGCCTGCTCTTCTAAGACAACTCTCCAATAATTCATCTGCATTCTCAATCTTGATTTGGGCAAGTTTTAAACCTGAGAGCACATTCTCTCTAATTGTCATAGATGGGAATGGATTTGGCTTTTGAAAGACCATCCCAACTTTTAATCTTATCTTTGTCACATCAACGCCAGCATCATAAACATCTTTGCCATCTAAAATCACCTGACCGGCAAGGGCTGCAGTTGGAATAAACTCATGCATACGATTTAAAATTCTAATAAAAGTGGATTTACCACAACCTGATGGACCTATTAATGCGGTGACTGTGCCGGTGAAAAAATCTAAGGAGATGTCCTCCAGCACATGCTTACTACCAAACCATGCGTGAATCCCACGTGCTTCAAGTCCAGTTGAAGAGCCGCTGGGAACACCAACGCTTGAAAGGCGGGAGTTGGCAACATCGGCTAGCGAGTGAGATGAGACCGGCCTTCTTGTGGCATCTCGTCTTTGTGTATCCCTTGCTTGGTTTTGTGTTTTTTGGTCCATGTTTGCCTCTCGATCATTGGTTGAATTTGGGTTATCTTGATGGCTCATTTAAATCTCCTTCTCGCCGAGCTGAAGTAACGGGCCGCTGCAAAAAATATTAGAACTAAAACCATTAATACAAAGAGGCCAAGCCATGCTCTGCTGATGGCATTTGGGCTGCCAATTAAGAGGTTTTTCCAAACATACATTGGGAAGGCTGACATGTTGCCCTCTAGTGGATTTAAATTAATTGCATCTGCGCCACCTATGGTTATCAGCAATGGTGCGGTCTCGCCAACTACACGAGCAATACCTAAAATTATCGCAGTTACCAAACCACTCTTAGCTGCTGGAATCACCACAGTTGCAACAGTTCGCCATTGCGTGGCACCTAAGGCGAGTCCGGCCTCACGCAGGTCTTGCGGAATTAATTTCAAGACCTCTTCAGAGGTACGAGCAACTGTTGGAATCATCAAAACTGTTAAGGCAAAACCACCAGCTATACCGCTGTAAGCATTACCCATTTGAATCATCCAAAAAGCAAATATAAATAAGCCAGCCACAATCGATGGCACACCGCTCATTGCCTGCACAAAAAATCTTACTAAGCCCGAAAGTCTGCCCTTAACTTCAACGATATAAAGCGCGGTCAAAATACCGATTGGGGTCGAAAGTATGGTTGCAAAAAATACGATGTAGGCGGTGCCAATTACTGCGTGCAGTAAGCCGCCCTCATTTAAATCTGTATCGGATGCAGTCACTGACATATCCTCAGTAAATATTCGCAGTGAAAATCCACTGACTCCTAATCTAACAACCTCATAGAGAATGGATAACAGAGGAATAATCACAAAAGCTGAGGCAATGTAAACCAATACGGTAGTTGTTGAATTCATCGCAGCTTTGCGATCTTTTCGTATCCAACTAACAGTTGTCGCAGTGATAATTGCCAGGGTAATTAAGGTAAATGTAAAACCTAACTTTCCCTTCAGTGGTGTGATTGCAACAATTGCTAAACTGCCAAAAACTGTGAACAGGGCGCCTGCTAGATCTGGCACTAAATCTCTAAAAGTTAACTTCCATGGACGGGTGGGTTTAACAGCGATCTGAGTTTGACTCATGGTTACTCTCTCGCTGTCTTATTGATAATAAAGTTAGCAATAAAATTCACTATCAAGGTCACTATGAACAGCACAAATCCAGCAGCCATTAATGCTTGTAGCTCTACAAAATCTGCCTCACCAAACTTGTTCACAATCATCGAGGCAACATTGCCACCTGAGCTAAGCAAGATCTCAATTCTGATGTCATAAACCAAATTTAAAACAGTGTAAACAGCTACGGTCTCACCCAGTGCTCGACCAAGACCAAGCATGGCGCCACCAACAACACCGCCACGACCGTAAGGGAAAACAACAGCTTTAATCATTGACCATTTAGTTGCACCAAGTGCGTACGCTGCTTGAATTCGCTCTGGCGGAGTTTGTGCGAAAACCTCACGTGAGATTGCAGTAATAATTGGCATGATCATAATTGCTAGAACAAGGCCAGCGATGAATGGTGATCGAGTAAATACTGGTGCTGGCATATCAAAGATTGGAATAAAGCTTAAGTATTTGTGAATTAACTTCGCCCAGTACTCAGCGTGTGGCATCAATACAAAAAAGCCCCATAATCCATACACAATTGATGGAATCGCAGCCATAACATCGACGACAACTACCATCGGCTTTTTTAGCCACTCTGGTGCGTAATAGGATAAAAATAAAGCAGTTCCAACAGCAATTGGCACACCAAATAACATGGCAAGAATTCCGGTGACTATAGTCCCAAATAACATTGCACCAACGCCATACATTGCAGGTTGGTCAATCTCTGGAATCGCATCTGCCCAATCAAAGCCAGTAAGGAAACTTAATCCTGCATTTTGAATTGCTTCAAATCCGTTATAGATTAAAAAGAATCCAATTAAACCAAGTAAAACAAGTGAAACCATTCCACCAGAGGTGACAACTGCCCGAAATACTTTGTCGGTAAATCTGGGTTTTGTTGTTATGACCCGAGGCACCGGGGGGCTTTTTTGTTCGAGCAGATCCGATGACATGGGTAAAGCCTGCCTTGCAGTTGACTTATTCATAAGGCCTGCGGGTTAAAACAAGGTGAACGAGAGATGAAATCAAGCATGAGTGGCATCCAATAGGCTTATCCCCATATGAGCCAAGATCTGCCACACCTAATCTGGGTTGATTGTGAGATGACAGGGCTCGATATCAATAAAGATGCCCTAGTTGAGATCGCAGTTTTAGTAACTGATGCCCAACTTAATGTGTTGGGCGAGGGTGTTGATCTAGTAATCAAATGTGATCAGCTGAAGCTAGATTCTATGCAGCAGGTGGTACTAGATATGCATAGTAAATCTGGGCTGATAAATGAGATTCCAAATGGCACATCTCTTGAAAAAGCAGATGAAGCAATTATCGCATACCTAAAAAAGTACGCGCCCGCTGAAGGTAAATCACCGCTGGCTGGAAACTCGGTCTATGTTGATCGAGCATTTATAGCAAGGGATCTACCCCTATTAAATAAGTATCTGCATTATCGAACTATTGATGTCTCAACCATTAAAGAGTTAGCAAGAAGGTGGCACCCTAAAACCTATTTCTCAGCCCCGGCTAAATCTGGCAACCATCGAGCCCTCGGTGATATCAGAGACTCAATTGCAGAGCTTGATTACTACCGCAGTGCAATATTTCTTCCCTAATTACCCTTAGATATGGTGAAAATACCTTAGGTATTTTTTGCCGTATCATTAGCCAAGCAATAAACATGGTGGGCGTAGCTCAGCTGGTAGAGCACCCGGTTGTGGTCCGGGATGTCGCGGGTTCGAGCCCCGTCGCTCACCCCACATTTTTAAACTAATGAACCTCGTTGGCTAAATGCATTTGCCACACGTTCAACTGCCAGTATAAAGGCTGCAGAGCGTAGATCGGTGTTGTATTTTGTAGCGGTCTCATTTACATTCACAAAAGCTTTTTGCATTCTCACATCCAACTCGCCTCGAAACTTTTCAATTGGCCAGGAGAATTGTTGAATATTTTGAGTCCACTCAAAGTAGGAGCCCATCACACCACCGCTATTTGCCAAGATATCAGGCACGATCACAATATTATTTGCCCGCAACTTCTTATCGGCACTTGTCATAATTGGCTGATTAGCACCCTCCACAATAAATGCTGCCTTTACCTTATCCACATTTGAATCATTAATTACATTACCTAAGGCTGCTGGGATCAACACATCACACTCAATTTCAAGAACATCGGCTGATCCAATCCGGTTATCACTTTTCACATCCGCAAGGCTCTTCACATCAAAGATCGCCTTTATATCAATACCTTTTTTATCCACAATGCCACCACTCATATCAGCTAAGGCAATTACTTTCATGCCCAACTCTTGGCAGACAAGGG
>SXRC01000008.1 GCA_005793655.1 Actinomycetota bacterium | reverse complement strand
AAGCATTTGCTAGCCAACAAACAGTTGCACCTTACGCCGCTTCTAAAGGCGGAGTAATATCATTTACCAGATCAATCGCTTTAGATTATGCAGCTGACGGAATAAGAGCTAACTCGGTTCTTCCAGGATCGGTGGAGACTCCAATGCTTCGGGCGGCTGGCGAACAATTCAATCCACAAGATCCACAGGCAGCAATGGCAAATTGGGGGGCGCTTCATCCCCTCGGATTCTTAATGCAACCCAAGGATATCGCCATGGTAATTGCTTTTTTGGCTAGCGATGAGTCTCGGGTGATTACGGGAATCCCGCTCATAGCAGACGCAGGCTTGCTTGCGCGATTGGGAGTTTAATAATTATGTACTTAATTGACTATGCATTAAATGTTTGGCTAAATGCATGATTGATATTGGTAAAAAACTTAACCTCGAAGGAATAGAAATCATTGGGGCGGGTGTCGACCACAGCGAAGGCGTGACCGTTACCCCAGATGGCACCATCTATTGTGGCGGAGAGGCAGGCCAGATATATCGGATCGAGGATAACGCTCCTGTGCAGGTAACCGACCAGCATGGCTTCATTCTTGGTTTATCAAGTGATTTAGAGAATCGCGTTTATGCAATCGACAATGCAAACAAGTGTGTTTGGAGATACGATCCAAGAACTGCAGCTACTGAAAAATGGTTAACCGGACCCGTAAATGATGGATTTATCACACCTAATCATGGTGCTTTCGGACCGGATGGAAGTTACTACTTAACTGATTCAGGTGAGTGGGACAAGCAAAATGGAAAAGTTTGGGTTAAACGGCCCGGTGAAGAGGTAAAAATATTTTCCCCAGAGTTAACCGATTTTCCCAACGGAAATGCAGTCTCAAGAGATGGCCGAAAACTTTATGTAGTTGAATCACAACCAAGTTCAATATCTGAGGTGTTGATTGACGTCACTGGTAAATTTGAATCGAGACGCGTACTTATTACCTTGGGATTATTTGTTCCGGATGGCATTCGAATAGCGGCTGATGGCTCATTGATAATAAGTTTTTACTCGCCGAATTTAGTTGCGCGATGGAGCGAGGGTGCCGGACTTCAAGCCTTAGCTAATGATCCTCAGGGAGTCATGTTAGCCGCGCCAACTAATTTTGAATTTTGTGGCGACAACTTAGAGTTTATGGTTTTTACGAGCTTGTCCCGATGGCAGCTCTCCAAGGCTAATTTAGGAGTGGTGGGATCAAAGCCAAATTATCCTAGTGCTGAATTAATTGGTAACTAATCCAAGATTCTACGGAGTTTCATTTGATGAGATACCTAAATCACCTGAGTAAAGTCTTTCAAAATTTTTTTAATTATAGATAACTGATCTTGATCGATATCTATTACCACCTGGTTGCTTAAACTCATTAGAGCCCAAGAGCGACTTGCCCTAGCCACTTTATTTACTAGATATATTGTGGCTTGAATCATTCTGCGAAGTTGATCTATTACAAATTTAGGTAGGAATAAATCACTAAACCTGACTCGGTACCTCGTAGTAGTTCCAGCCCTTGCCTCCATATTAGGAGCACTTCTTTTGATGGTTCAAAGCTTCATTAGATGGTCATGGTAGTAATGCAGGCGATCTCAAATGAGTTAACTCTTCAAGAATCGCGCCTTTGATCAGATTAAGAGCAGGTAAGTCTTACTTAAAACTCTTTCCAAGATCCTTTGAGATCAAAATCTTATCCCCAGTTGCAACTAAGAGCATGCTCTCTGATGTACTGATCACACCAATTGGTTTATCAAAGGTAGCAAGTGTTGCCCAAGAGGCGGCGCCATTGGTACTTAAATATAAATTACTACCGCTTACAGCATAAAAGCGCTTACCAACTAACTCAATGGCTGAGAAAGCTAACTTACTTTTAATTATCTTCTCACTCCTAAATGAGTCACTACTTTTATATATCTGCCCTTTTTTAAGACCAAAGGCTGCGCCAGCCTTACTAGAATCAATTGCAATATCAGTATAAGTATTATTTCCCCTACTAGACCAACTCTTACCTAGATTTGCAGAGTACATAAGCTCACCCTTACCTGAATCCACCCCATACATATCACTCCTACCCACCTCTAGCATGTGAAAATCAACCTCACCTTTTAAACTTACCTGCTTCCAAGTAACACCATTATCACTAGATGAGAGCACGCCAACTGGTTGGGCAAACTTTGAATTTATCCCTGGGTGACCACTGGCAAAGAGTGTGCTTTGGTTTGTGGCAAGGCCCATAACATCAAAGCTATCTGGCTCAATCTTTACCACCTTTGTTGGTGAGAAGTATAAAAGCTCTTCAGAGGTTGATTGTCCTAGTGGATATCACCTCTGTGATATCTGCGCAGGATCTTTAGCTGGTGGCACTAGTAGGTACTCATGGAATGCCTGTGAGCCCTGCTTAAAGTTTAATCATAAGTTAGCAACTGATTACGGTGTGAATCTACCTTTAGGTAGGCATTCAATTATGAATGGAGTATCAATTCCATTTAATATTTCAAAGGAGCAACAAGATGGAGCAATAAAACAATTAATTGACTCACTTGTTCTTTCAGGCAGCATCTCTGATTGGGGAATTTCCCAGGCCCGAGTGCTCTTTAAATCAGTTCCGGTATGGAAAAACGAGTCTCATATCTTGCTCAGCAAATGGGAAGCCAAGTTTGCTCTGACAACAGTTAGAGCAACATCGCGATCAGTAGCAGCTTTTAAAGAGTACTTAGAATTTAAATTTGTATCTAATAGTAAGAGCAAAAATTAGTTAGTCACCTTTCCGTCAGAGAGCTTGATAGAAGTAAATAGAAACATCAAACCCTGCAACGCTTCAAGGGGCAGTTTTGCTTGGGGTTACTAGCAATACGATGTTATAGATCGGAACTAGTATGAACCAGCCACTTTTGCCAACATCATGCATTCTTCTTACTGCAGCTGCCAAGGTTGGAATTAAGGTAATTAGTGAGATCACATTACCGCCAAGGTCGCCAAAGGATAATTGGCCAATAAGTGCTGCCAAGTTTGTAACTAAAACGAAGTACCAATACTGAGACCTAGTTGATAACCCAGAGAAATCTGCGTAACGATTGAAGCCATCTTTGGTTGCCAATACGATCTGTGGTTGATTGTTTTCCATGGCTACACCCTACTCACGATCGGTGACAATACTTGGAAGTGCAGAGTCATCAGCTGATTCAGATTGCTCTATCTTCACCCGCTTTAGGAAGTAATTTTTAGAGATATCTAGTATCTCCCACTCTCGTTGTAGCTCTACCCACTTATCTAGGTGAATATCAATAGCAAACATCTCTACCTCTTCAATACTTTCTGCTTGCATGATTATCTGAAAATCTATAGTCAATCTGCTGGTAACTCGATAGGCGGTCTCTTTTTGGGTCATGGGGTAATACTGGTCTTGGTCACTGACAGTGACTACACCTATTGGATAGAGCTAACCAGGATAAGAATGATGTAGGCACGCTCGGGGTATTGCAATCATATCAAGCTGTAACCAACAGATGCTGGGCGAGAATTTCAGCAAAAGTAGTCTCAGCTAGTAAACGCACAAGCGGATCAGAATCATTCTTATATCGAATTGATGATGTTGCATGAGGATGATCAAATCCAATTGTCATTACTTTGGATCCACGCTCTTGTGTCCACTTGAATAATTGGTCTTCCCACTTTGAACCAGGGAATAAAATCGCACGATAATCCAGAGTCTTGGTCAGATACACATCAATATGGCTCCAGTCACCAGTTTCGCAAGGGACCGATGGCAAGCGTGGAGATTCTCGCATCATCAATGCACTCTGCTGTGCACTACAAAAACGATCAGCAGGTGCGATGAAATAAGAACCGGCTGGGGATTTAATATGGTTAATTAATTCTGGCAGCCACATTTCTCTGCGAGAATAAATATCGGCAATGGAATCAGCAGCTAGTTCTATTGATTTTTCTAATCCAGAGATACAGCCAAGTGATTCATATAAGCGCAATAAAGCGATGTGCGTGGCTAAATAGGAAAGGGATGCAACGCCGCCAGTTTCCTCTCCTGCATTCATGGCAACGGTTCGGAAACCGCGGGCCGCAGCATTGGTTACCCAAATTTTTTCTTTGTATCCATCTGCTGCATCAAAGGCTGCATTTGTCTCCACAGAGTTTCCGGTGGCAGAAATTGCAATGAGAGTTTTTGATGTATTTGCCTGCGGAGGTGTTGGGTTACTTGAGAGGGTGAAGCTTGCATTATTGCCACAGGCTTGAAGTTTGGTAACCATAGAGTGCGCGGCAAATGCAGAGGAACCCATACCCATAAATACTAGTAATTGTCCTGAAAGATCTGGCCATTCAAATTTTTGTGTAGCAAGTGATTTTGCAAGATCTGCTTTGCGAGCTAAATCTTCACCAAATTTAATTGGATTCATAGCCCAACTCTTTCATATAACTGATGGCAAACTCAGGTGCATAGCGCCATTTTGGCAAGAATTCATCTGAGTACTTGAGTTCTCTGTTCTCAAGAGTTCGCATGAACGCATGTAGCGAACTGATATCAAATTGAGTGCCATCAAAATACTTTGTCAAAAAGATAGTTTCAGCTTGCAATATCCACTTTTTAATCATCTCTGGATTGGCACCGTAATTAATTGCAATAGCACCAACATGGAAAAATGAAACACACATGCTTGCAATGTCTCGAAGTGAATCGGTTGCCTCTTCAGCATCTGCAAGAGGGTCGCCATCAAAATCTATTACCCACATTTGATCGTTCTGAATACTCTTTAAAATTTGACCAACATGGAAATCACCATGAATAAAACCTTGAAGGCAGCGATGCATTTCTTGGGATAAGTGTGCCAAGTCATGTAGCCACTGACCTAGATCATTTTCTTTTGCCTTTTCCACACACCATTTCCAGCCATCACTGGTTCCAGGAATGTACTTGTTAATACTCGCTAATAGCTTTTGTTCCCAATAAATATTGCCCAAAAGCTGCGGAAGATACCTGAAACCATTTTCAGTGAGTATTTCTTCTTTGTGTGCGCCTATTGATTTCTGTGCAGTGAGCTGCCATTTAACGATGATCAATTCATCAAGAACTATGGACTCATTGCTCTGATCTACTGAAATGAATCGCTCATGTGTATAAGAGCCACTCTGCATTGTTGAGTATAAACCGCGGGGCAAAGGATTACTCAACAATTTTGCGGTCACTGCATCTTTGGATTGTGCCCGTCGCAGTTCTTTATTTTTTACATAAGGAGCGACAAAGTTCTTATCTCCAGATTCAAATATAAGCACTCCTGCCGAGTCAGAAATCGCAAAGTCAACGAAAACATTTGAGCCCGCATTAATTTGATCAGCGCGAGATACCGGCAACAGGGCTTGGCACTGTGCCAGAGATAGATGCATTTCTATTTAGATTTGTGAGCGAGTGCAACTTTTTCGATGAGCGCAGATGCCACACCGAGGCCATCGCGGCTTTGAATCTGCGCAGCATTTTCGCGCATCTTCTTACCTAACGCTTCATCGCTTAAGAGTGAATCAAGAGCACTGTTCATCTCTGCTTCTGTGAATGCGTAGGTTGCAAGGCGCACCCCGAAGCCGAGCTCGTGCATTCGTTGTGCATTGTCATATTGATCCCAGAAGAGTGGAAGCAAAATCATTGGTTTTCCGTAATGCATCGCTTCAGTTGTTGTGTTGTTTCCACCGTGAGTAATGACCAAATCGACCTGCGGAATGATGTTGATTTGTGGCAAGAATTGTGAGCCCACCATATTTGTAGCCAACTTAATCTGTTCGTGCTGTGGTCCCATGCTGACGATGTAACGGTGCTTGGTCTTTCCTAATACTTGCGTCAAACGATTCATGAGTCCGACATCGGCAGAACCTAGTGATCCAAGGGAAAGGTAGATTAGTTTGGAATCTGCTGGACGCTTTGCAACCTCTGCAGGAATGTCATATTTCCCATCTGTTTCGCGAACACTTGAATCAATGCGAGTCCATGTTGAGTTAAGTGGACGATCTTTAATGTAATCAGCAACTTCTGGAAATACATACATATTTGCATCTTTTGATTCGTGAATGAATTCAAGTTCGGGCAGAGCAGGGGCGCCCTGCTCTTGCACCCATGAGTTAAACGCTGACCACATTTTATGATGAGTACGTTTATATTCTGCGCGAAATGTATCCCAATTGCTCGAATTATTTGCTGCATACCCTGAGTACGTTGGAGCAACCTTTAACCCCTTTACCTCAAGGGGATTGCAAGAGACGATGCGCACAAATGGTTTGCCCGCTGTTAACAGGGCAGGAAATGTAACAACGTTATCTTCAACAATGACATCAGGATTTACCCGCTTAATAATGTCGCGAAGTTGTGGTTCGCAATACATTGCGCCATCGATGAGTGCTTGCCATGTTGGTTTGATAAATGTTTCAAGCTGTTCAATAGTTGGTTTACGAAATTCTGGGGAGGTATTGCGAATGAAATCAGTCCAAAATTGTCCAGGATCTGCATCAGAATCTGCTGGTGCTGGCGGGGCTAAGTTAACTAGATCTTCTTCAAAGCCAAGTGCTTTTAATTTGCCGTCCCATGATGCTTCGGCTGCAAAGACCACACGATGGCCAGCTTTTAGAAGGCGGTATCCGATTCCAACACATTGGTTGGTGGGGCCGTAGGCGGACTCGGGCATAAAAAGGATGGTTAATTTTTGCGAAGGCATGGCCTAATCCAACAACACAGCGCCCAAGTTGTAAACCATAAGGTTTTTCGTGGCAGCACTAGAAAATTAGTACATTTTTCTCTAGGCTTTTGAGTACTTCCTGCGCCCACTACGGGTGCATTTCTTGAGAGGAGCTTCATGAGAACTTCACGCACAGCAGTGGCCGCAACAGCAGTGGCTGGACTATTGCTCGGACTGACTGCATGTAGCAGTTCAGATTCAGGTTCAAGCGCACTTGATTCAAATGCAGATCTCAGCACGCAAACTCTGACGGTCAGCAACTGGGCGGCATATTACCCAGAAGATTTAGCAGCAAAGTTTGGAGAAAAATTTGGCACCAAAGTAACAATTGCGAACCACGCAACCAATGAAGAGATCATGGCCAAGCTCACAGCTGGTGGAGACTCTGGAATTGACGTCGCATTCGTTTCCGGGCAATTTGCACAAGCACTAGCTGCGCAGGGCTTGATCGAAACATTGGATAAATCCTTTATTCCTAATGAAGCAAACCTTGTTCCAGAAGCTGCACAACTTTCTTATGACAAAGGCAATAAGTACTCCATGCCTTACTCATGGGGAACAACAGGTATTTGCTACCGCGCAGATCTGATGAAGGGCAACGAGCCAACAAGTTGGAATGATTTGTTGACGCCTAAACCTCAATTCAAGGGCAAAATAACAATGCTTGCAACGGAGCGTTGGTTAATGATCCCAGCACAAAAGGCGCTTGGTTATTCAATCAATACCCAAAATGAAGCTGAAATGGGCAAAGTTAAGGACCTACTTATCAAAGCTAAGTCAAACCTTCTTGCCTACGATGACACAACGTTCTACGAGCGCTTAGTCACAGGTGAAGCCGTAATGGTTGAGGCCTGGGATGGTTGGTGTAACTATGGAACTGCCAAGAATAAGAACATTAAATTCGTAGTTCCTTCAGAAGGCTCAGATCTCTGGGCTGACACCATGGTGATTCTAAAGACTTCAAAAAATAAAGAGGCTGCACATGCATTCATTAACCACATCCTTGATAAGGATGTTCACTCATGGGTAGTCGACAATATTCTTTACAAGGTTCCTAACATTCCAGCAATGGACAAATCATTGCCAGCCCTCATTGGAGATTTTCCAAATATGGGTATAACACCAGCAGAACTACTTAAGGGTGAAGGCATTGTTGATCTCGGAAAGGCATCTGCGCTTTATACACGCATTGCCACTGAAGTGACGGCCAAGTAATAAGTACAAATTACTAAATGGCTCTAGCGGTTAAGTCTGAGGGGCGCGACGCAATCAAGCGTCGCGCCCTTCTTTCACGCGCTATCTTCCTGGTTCCAGGTCTTACATACATAATCGCTTTCATGTTAATCCCGCTGGGATTTATCATTGCCTACACCTTCTTATCCCGAGGTACGTATGGCAGGGTTGAATTTATTTTTACCTTTGAAAATTACACCCGTGCTCTTGATTCACTCTATATCGGTATTTTAGTTAAATCTATCTTAATTGCAGCAGCAGCTACAGTATTGGCTTTTCTAATTGGTTTTCCTGTGGCATATGCAATTACAAAGCTGCCAACAAATCGCCAAAATATTATGCTAGTTCTTATCGTTCTACCTTTCTGGACTAACTTTCTTATTCGCACATACGCGTGGATTGTCCTGCTTAACACCCAAGGTTTTCTCAATAAAGGTTTAATTAACATGGGTGTTATCAGCCAGCCCCTAGAGCTTTTATACAAACCTGGTGCAATCGTTCTAGGTCTGCTCTATGCCTATATCCCACTGATGATCTTGCCAATTTATTCTTCCCTTGTGCGCATTGACCCTGCAATGAAAGAGGCTGCAATAAATTTAGGCGCAACACCTGCACAAGCGTTAAGACAAGTCACGTTGCCTTTGGCGCTACCTGGAGTTCTAATTGGTGCCATCTTTGTATTTGTACCAAGTGTTGGAAACTTTATTATTCCCGAATTACTTGGTGGTGGTAAAACCATCATGGTTGGTAATTTAATTAGAGATCAATTCTTAAAGGCACGCGATTGGCCTTTTGGTTCGGTACTAGCCCTCTCCATGGTCATCATGCTCTGTGCTCTCTTCTTCATTCAAGCGCGAGTTAATCGTCGAGTGCTCGGAGATGCCCGTGCATAACAAACTGGGCTGGCTACGTTT
>SXRC01000071.1 GCA_005793655.1 Actinomycetota bacterium | reverse complement strand
CCAGAAAAATTACGATCAGATATTAAATTGCGATTAAAAGAGTTGATCAATGGTTGATACCGCAGCCATAAGAGCACTTCGAAGTATGGACCTGATCCCGTACGTATTGGAGAATCCTGGCGTATCAATTGCGGAATTATCTGCCAGGTTTTCAGTTACGCAAGCACAAATAGAAAGTGATCTTCAGTTAGTTTTTATGTGTGGCCTTCCTGGATACACACCTTATGAGTTGATTGATGTTGCTTTTGAAGATGGAGTTGTTTCGGTAATTGATCCGCAAGTATTGGATAAGCCGCGCAAGTTTTCCAGTAATGAGATAGTAGTAATAGCGTTAGGTTTGAAATTATTGATTGATATAAATCAAACAAACTCTACTGCCCTAACAAAGCTCAAGCAGCTATCGGAGAAGATTGCAAAATTGGGGAGCAATAAATCAATTTTGATGAGTGGTGATGTGAGTAGGGTTCCATATTTTGAAATCATTTCTAGGGCTATAACTGAGCAACGCATCTTAAATCTGCAGTATCAATCATTGATAAAAGACCAAATAACTCAGCGAATAGTTTTACCTGAGAAGCTGTATTTCTTAAATGGAAGATTGTATTTATCAGCTTTAGATATTGAGATTGATTCCGATCGAGTTTTCAAAGTAGATCTGATCAAAGAATGTAAAGTTGGCGAGCAAATGATTGCTAAAAAAGTAGTGGAATCTTCCATTGAAACTACCGTGATTCTAGATGTTCAAAAGCAGAACAGAAATTTTATCGAGCGCAATTCCTCGATTATCACGGCAATGCAGGAAAATGGTGATTCAACCAGAGTGCATCTGCAGGTCAGCAATCTTGAATGGATAAAGCTCACTGTTCTAAGTAACGCACCTGATGTCACTGTGGTTTCACCTGAACTTCTGGCCACTGCGATTAAACAATCAGCGAGGGATTTACTAGCCCTGTATTAGAGGGAAATAGGCTTGGTGTAGTATTTGGGTATGAACGCATTCAAACCCTGGCACATTCTTGTTTTAGCGGTAGTTTTCCTAGTCCTTTTTGGAGCGAAACGATTACCTGACTCTGCTAGATCCCTTGGTAGATCGCTTCGAATATTTAAAAGTGAGGTACATGAAATGAATGAGGACGATAACAAGCGGGACGAAAAACCAGACTCAAGTTCTGATCAATAATTCCCATGAGTAAGCGCCGTGGCGAGAAAATGCCACTGCTAGAACATATTCGTGAGTTCCGTGATCGAATGCTTAAATCAGTGCTGGCAATTGGGTTGGGTGCAGTTGTGGGTTGGATCCTTTATCAACCCATTATCAGATTACTTACTTTGCCTTTTTGTGATCTGAAAAATTCGACCTTGCCGAGTAATGACCAGTGTGGTGACTTATATGTAAATGGAATCTTGGGGCCTTTTAATCTACAAGTAAAAATTGCATTATTATCAGGAATCATTTTTTCTGCCCCAATATGGATATACCAAATATGGGCCTTTATCACCCCAGCGTTGCACAAGAAGGAACGTAGGGTAGCGATAATTTTTGCAACGATTGCATCCCCGTTATTCGCATCTGGCTCATATCTTGCTTACATTATTTTGCCGCACGCTGTTGATGTTCTTCTGGGATTTACGCCAAATAATCTAGGCAACTTAGTCAGATTTGATGAGTACCTAGATTTTGTTCTTCGTCTAATACTTATTTTCGGTATCGCATTTGTTTTACCCTTATTTTTGGTTGCATTAAACCTGCTTGGGGTTTTATCAGGATCAGCCATTCTAAAACCATGGCGTGTGGCGGTTTTTATCTGCTTCTTGTTTACAGCGATTTTTACGCCAACGCCTGATCCAGTAACGATGATTCTGCTGGCAATTCCGCTATGCATTCTATATTTTGCAAGTGGAGTTATTGCCTTACTTGTTGATAAGCGGCGTAAAAAGAATTCATCTGAATATCTCGGTGGCTCTGAAATAGATAAACCTGAAGCTTTGTGATGTGGCTTTTAGTTGTAAACCCAACCAGTGGAAGGCGTAAAGGCTCAAAACTTGTCCAAGACTTAGCTAGCTTGCTGAAATCGAGCAATATTGATTTTGAGATTATAAATTATCCCAATTTTCAACAAACAAAGGATTCCTTACAGCAAGCGATCTCCAGCAAACAATTTGACAGGGTGGTAGCCGTAGGTGGGGATGGCTTAATTAACCTTTGCCTACAATATCTTGCACAATCCAATATCTCACTTGCTGTAATCCCAGCAGGCACTGGTAATGATTTTTCAAGAGCGGTTGGTCTTCATGGTAAATCTGTGTTACAGATATTTGAAATAATAAAGCAACAAGCACCACGCAAAATTGATCTTGGCAGTGTTAAGGGTAATAATTCCCAGCAATGGTATGTGCAGGTACTCAGTACCGGCTTTGATGCCAAGGTGAACGCCCTAGCTAATCGAATTAATTGGCTTCGTGGTAAATCAAAATACACAATCGCCATGCTGCTTATCCTTTCAAAATTCAAAGCAATGGCATATGTAATTGAAATTGATGGCATAACTCACTCGCGGAAGGCGATGCTTTTATCAGTTGCTAATGGTGAAACCTATGGCGGAGGGATGCGTATTTGCCCAGGTGCCTCAAACTCAGATGGTGTATTTGATATTTTAGTTGTGAGTCCAGTTTCAAAATTTGTTTTGCTTACTATATTTCCGAAAGTATTTACAGGCAAACATATCTTGCATCCTAAAGTAGATCTTCTTCATGGAAGTGTGCTTAAAATATCTGCGCCGGGCAGTGCCTATGCCGATGGTGAATATATCGCAGAGTTGCCGATTGAAATAATTAATGTAAAAGATGCATTAAGTACCTGGGTGGCAGTATGAGTTTTTCTCCTTCAGAAAACTATGCCAGAAGTAAACAGGCAGGTCGGTTTCCAAAAACTAGAAAATTCTCAAAAGGGTTTCCATTTGAACTTGATCAATTTCAAATTGATGCTTGTCATGCATTAGAAAGTGGCAAGGGGGTGCTAGTTGCTGCCCCGACTGGTGCAGGAAAAACAATTGTTGGCGAATTTGCAGTTGATTTAGTTATAAATTCTGGTGGTAAATGTTTCTATACAACACCTATTAAAGCCCTTAGTAATCAAAAATTCACTGAATTAAGTGCCAAATACGGTGAAGATCGCATAGGCCTACTTACCGGTGATACATCAATTAACTCGGAGGCACAAATAGTTGTAATGACGACTGAGATATTAAGAAACATGATTTACTCAAATTCGCAGACGATTGATGATCTTAAATACGTAGTTATGGATGAAATCCATTATCTAGCCGATAAGTTTCGGGGTGCTGTTTGGGAAGAAATACTCATACATCTCTCAGATGCGGTACAGATAATTTCACTCTCTGCTACCGTGTCAAACGCTGAAGAGTTTGGTGAGTGGTTGCAAACAGTGAGGGGAGAGACTGAAGTAATTGTCAGCGAGATTAGACCAGTACCGCTTTATCAACATGTGCTTTTTGGAAATCGATTACTCGATCTCTTTGGTGAGAATCAAAAACTCAATCCCGAATTGACTAGATTAGAACGCGACACTTATCGCCAGGTTCGTGGAAATTGGCGAGATCGACCGAAGGGTCCAAAATCACTCACCAGGGCCGAAATTGTGGAGAAACTTGATCGTGAGAATCTACTTCCAGCCATCACCTTTATCTTTTCAAGAAATAGTTGTGATGCAGCCGTGCGACAGTGTCTTGCAGCTGGAATTAGGTTAACAAACACCCAAGAAAGATCTGAAATACGATCAGTCGTTGCTAGAAACATAAAGAACTTGGCGGAGGAGGACTTAGTAGTCCTTGGTTATTATGAATGGGCTGATGCACTGGAGCGTGGAATTGCCGCCCACCATGCTGGCTTGCTACCTGCGTTTAAAGTAACTGTTGAGGAGTTATTCCAAAAAGGTTACGTAAAAGCTGTATTTGCGACAGAGACTTTGGCGCTTGGAATAAATATGCCAGCCCGAACTGTGGTGTTGGAAAAGTTAAGCAAATGGAATGGTGAAGCCCACGTTGCAATTTCACCAGGTGAGTACACCCAGTTAACTGGACGGGCTGGTCGCAGAGGCATAGACATTGAAGGCAATGCTGTAATTCTTTGGAATAACGATTTGGACTCAACCTCTGTCGGTGGTTTGGCATCAACAAGAACTTATCCACTGAAAAGTTCATTCAAACCAACATACAACATGAGCATTAACCTGATTTCACAATTCGGCTCTGAGAGAGCTAGGACTTCTCTTGAGTCCTCGCTAGCGCAATTTCAAGCTGATAAAGCGGTGGTGGGCCTTGCCAAACAAATTCGCAAGAATGAGAAAGTTCGAGATGATCTGTACCAGCAAGCAAAGTGTCATCTTGGAGATTTTATGCAGTATTCGACAAAGCGATCTCAAATTAAGAAGTTGGAGAGTGATAGCAAGCGAAGTAAGCGAAAACGTCATGAAATAGATGAGGAGATTGGAAATATCCGAAAGTTACTTAAAAATCACTCTTGCCATAATTGTCCAGACCGTGAGAATCATTCAAGGTTTGCAGAGCGAGCCACAAGATTACAGCGAGAGATTGATGGTCTAAATGAACGAATAAACTCTCGAACAAATGTTATTGCAAAAAGATTTGATCTAATCAAAGTGATTCTCGATAAGTTTGGTTATATAAAGTCCGATGAAATTGCTAAATCAGGAAAAATGTTGGCAAAGATTTACGGGGAAACGGATTTATTGGTTGCTGAGACAGTTCAAGCTGAAATATTGAATACTTTGACCCCAGCTGATCTGGTATCAGTTGTGTCTGCTTATGTATATGAGTCAAGAAATGAAGAGGCTGCGAAGGTTCCTCGTGGTGAGGTGGCGACCGCTTTGGCAGCGATTTCAAAAATTTATGCCAAGATACATGAAGCTGAATCTGATTTAAACTTAGAGCCGATGCGCTCTCCAGATTTTGGATTCTGTCGGGCATCTCAAAAATGGGCCAGCGGTCAATCACTAACCGCCATTTTAAAAGGTAGCGATTTAACAGTGGGTGATTTTGTAAGATACATGAAACAAATTATTGATTTATTGCGCCAGTTAAGATCTGCTGCACCGCAATTACAGCCGATCATTGATCAAGCCCTCACAAAAATCGATCGTGGTGTTATCACCTACGCTGGAGCAGCTGTATGACATTAATGCTGTTAGATAGTGCATCACTTTGGTATCGCGCATACTTCGGTATGCCCGATACATTACTTTCGCCAAAAGGTGAGCAAGTAAATGCTATACGCGGTTACTTAGATATGACATCGAGGTTACTGGTGAAATATCAACCCAAAAGATTAGTTGCTTGTTTAGAGGGTGATTGGCGTCCTTCTTGGCGAGTGGAGTTGTTTCCTGATTACAAATCAAATCGACTTGATGAGGTTGGTGATGAAGAGGAGCCGGACACACTTGGTCCGCAGATTCCGATTCTGCTAGATGTGTTGGACGCCCTAGGTATTGCAGTTCTAGGAGTGGATGATTATGAGGCTGATGACTTGATAGCGACTTTGAGTACTAAACAAAATGGTCCGATCCGCATTGTGACTGCTGACCGAGATTTATTCCAGCTAGTGGATGATAAGAAAGATATTAAAGTAATTTATCTAGCAAAGGGTATTTCTAATCACGACCTAGTTGATCTGCAATGGATTAGCAAAAAGTATGAAATCCCCGGTGAACGTTACGCATTATTTGCAATGATTCGTGGAGATTCCTCTGATGGACTTCCTGGTATCAGAGGAATCGGTGAAAAAGGAGCTGCCAGTATTGCAAATCAATTTGAGAGTTTAGAAGAAGTGATGAGAGGTGCAGTTAGTGGTGATGAACGGTTAACACCAAATTTGTGCAAAAAACTTCTTGCTAGCGCAGATTATGCTGCCATTGCACCAAAACTAGTAAGTTGTGCCACCGACATTGCATTACCTGAAATGAGTATAGATCTGCCAACAAAACCTAAATCTATGGAGAAGATAAATTTGCTTAAAGAGGAGTATGGTCTAGGAACAAGTATTGATCGCATAGTGAGTGCATTAGGCTGGATGTAACATGGTCTACTTGCTATCTATTGTTTGTGGATTATCCACTTCATTTGCCTTCAAACCCCTCGCCTTGTGGCCATTTGCAATAATTGGTTTAGCTGGATTGTTTTGGCTACTGAACAAAAGTAGGTTTTATCAGCGACTTGTAATTTCATATCTTTTTGGTTTGTCTTTTTTGCTCACAGTTCAGCATTGGACTAGTACTTATGTCGGAAGTTTTCCATGGCTAATTTTGGGCTCGATTGAAGCAACTTTTTTTCTCATACCAGCTTTACTCATCAAGCGAAGACACAGGTACAACCAGATCATTTTTGCCCTATCTATTGTTTTAGTTGAGTTAGCTTTAAGAACCATTCCCTTCACAGGCTTTGGTTGGAGCAGAGTGGGATTCACCCAAATAGATTCTCCTATAGCATCCTTATATCCACTTGGTGGAGTAGTACTTGTCACCTTCTATATCTCTCTACTAGGTGCATCTCGTAGAGCTGTTTCGCTAATTTTCTTAGTATTAGTTCCGCCACTTGTTTCATTAATTCCTCCCGCTGTTAGTTTTAATGAACCAGTTAAGGTAGCCCTAGTGCAAGGGGGAGTGGTTAATTTAGGGCTCGATTTCAACTCTGTAGCTAAGGAGTTATTCACCAGACATTTAGATCAATCTATCCGGAGTATTGCTCCAGGAATGGTTGACCTACTGATCTGGCCTGAGAATTCAGTAGATGTAGATATCGGTGTAAATACAGATGTTTCAACCAAAATCACGAATTTATCATCACAAATAGTTACTCCGATATTGATCTCTGGTGTACAAAAAAATGTCTATGGAAAGCAAAATCAAGCAATATTGTTTGATCCACAGATCAAGCAAATCTATACCAAGCGTTATTTAACCCCATTTGGTGAGTACATCCCGTTGAGGGCTGTTGCAGAAAAAGTATCTAAGTACGCTTCCCAAGTGAATGACATATCAGCCGGGGATACAGAGACAATTTTTGAAATTGAAGATGCAAGATTTCAATCATTGATTTGCTACGAGTTAATTGATGACCGATTGATTAGACAGGTCAAATCAGATTTTCTCGTAATCCAGACAAACAACGCAACTTTTGGCGACACACCACAATTGGACCAACAACACAATATTGCAAGAGTACGCGCAGCAGAGATCTCTCGATATGTGCCATATGTTTCTACCACAGGCATTACAAGTTTTATCGGACCAAAGGGAGAAGTAATATCTCAAGTAAAGAAATTTGATCCAGCCACATTAGTTGGTGTAGTTACTAAGGCAAGCGGTGAGACTTATGCCCAAAAATACGGCAGAAATTTTGAATTAATTGCTATATTTGCAGTTATAGGTTTGCTTCTAGTGCGTAGAAAGGGGGGTAAATGAGATCAGTATTAGTTGTCATCCCCACCTACAATGAGTCAGAGAGCATTAGATCACTCCTGTCTAGGCTGGATTCCTCTCGCAAAGTGATATCAGAAAGATTTGTAATTGACATTTTATTGGTTGACGACAGCTCACCAGATAAGACTGCAGAAATTGCCTCATCGATGAATCTTTCAAACTTCTCAGTTTTAAATCGTTCACAGAAATCAGGATTAGGTCCTGCATACCTTGCCGGATTCAAGCAAGGTTTGATTGGTGCTTACCAGTATTTTGTTGAGATGGATGCTGATTTAAGTCATCAACCGGAGCAACTGGTAGATCTACTAACGGCAGCTTCTGCAAATACTTTGGTGATTGGTACCAGGTGGATGCCTGGTGGCTCTGTTGTTAATTGGCCTAAAAAGCGACGTTGGATATCAAAGTTGGGTACTGGCTACGCGTCATTTGCTTTGAAACTGCCTTATAAAGATTTAACTTCAGGGTATCGAGTACTGCCAAGGCAATTACTGGAAAAAATTGATTTCACTGCGATTGAAACTCGAGGATATGGATTTCAAATTGAGATGGCGTTAAAGGCGATTAAACACGGGTTTGATATCAGGCAGGTTCCAATTACGTTTGTTGAGCGGGAGAATGGTTATTCAAAGATGAGCCTTGCAATCGTTTGGGAGGCTTGGTTTATG
>SXRC01000007.1 GCA_005793655.1 Actinomycetota bacterium | reverse complement strand
GTATGTATCAACACGGTGTAAAGCAAACCTTAAAGGCAGGAAGTGCTGTTTTTGGTGCCTCTGCCATCTTCTTACTTATCGCACCTAAGCTTTTCTTAGATCTACTTAATCTAGAAAGTAATGATCAGATGATTTGGTCAATGCGAATGATTGCAATTACTTTAATTGCCCTAGCTGGCAATATGTGGCAAAACTCTAAGTTAAATAACAGCGCCGCTGGCCTGAGATATGTGGCTCTGGTGATGATATTTTCAGCCACATCCCTGGGTCTGTTGACCTTGTTAATCCCAGCAAAGATAACCATTTTCACAGCTGTATACGCTGCTATTGGCTTTTTGTTTGCAATCTCATATCTGGTTAATCTGACTAGAAAGTAGCCTCCTTCTACTATTGTCCTATGCGGGCAAAGGTGAAAAATGGTTTCCAGCCAAGGGTTTGTCACACCTGCAAATTAGAGTTTGAGTGGCGCAAAAAGTGGGCCAAAAATTGGGAGAATGTTAAGTACTGCTCTAAAAGATGTGGTGGCAAATGAAGCGCATAATTTATGTAAGCCATGATCAACTAAATACCAAGTATGGCGGCCTAAAAAATAGTAATCCAAAGGATGATTTAATTGTTTTAGTTGAAAGCGCCCGAATGGTAACGGGTGATCATTGGAATAAGGTGCGGCTTTATTTCTTACTTTCTAGCGCTGCTCATTTTGTAAAATTATTACAAGATGATGGCTATACAGTTATTTATCAAAAAAGTGCGACCACAGTTGATGGCTTAAAAGAGGTCTTAAAGAAATATCCCAAACTTCCTATAATTTCAGCCACTCCCTCCTCCTTTAGATTAAAGAAATTATTGGCTGAGTTTGGTGTTAAATTTATTGAGAATGATTTCTTTTTAACCCCACCAGATTTATTTGCCCAATGGGCCTCATCTCAAAAGAGCTACTTAATGGAGAGTTTTTACCGAAATCAGCGAATAAGATTAAATATCTTAGTTGAGAAGGGCAAACCAGTTGGTGGAGCTTGGAACTTTGATAAGGAGAATCGCTCCTCACTTCCAAAAGGATATAAATTCCCACCATATCTTGAACATAAAGCAGATGAGATAGATATAAGAATTGCTACAGAGTTAGGAATTAAGCCAGCAACTATTTGGGCTACTAGTACTGCTGGTGCTAGAAAAGTATTGAAAAACTTTCTAGATAAACATTTCGCACTCTTTGGTCCATATGAGGATGCGATGACTAGTGATAATTGGGCGCTGCATCACTCCTTGCTCAGCCCATATATTAATAATGGTCTGCTTCACCCATCTGAAGTAGTAGATGCTGCGGTTAAAAGATTTGAAAAAGGTGATATTCCAATCGCCTCTGCAGAGGGCTTTATTCGCCAGATTATTGGCTGGCGTGAGTATGTGAACGGTATGTATTGGCACTTAGGTGAGGATTACAAAGAGCTAAATCATCTAAAGGCAAAACGTGAACTTCTGCCTTTATTTACCGATCCAGATAAGACCAAAATGAATTGCATTAAGCAAACTGTAACCGATATTAATGAACGTGCTTGGGTGCACCATATCCCCCGACTGATGTTGCTAAGTAATCTTGCCTTAATTACTGGAACTAATCCGCAACAATTTTTGCAGTGGATGCGCCGGGTATTTCTTGATGCAAGTGATTGGGTGATGGTGCCAAATGTAATCGGTATGGGTGTGCACGCTGATAACGGGGTGATGATGACAAAACCTTATGCAGCAGGGGGTGCTTATATTTCAAAGATGAGTAATTACTGCAAAGGTTGTGTTTATGATCCAAAGCTTCGAACAGGGGAAAATGCCTGTCCATTCACAACTTTGTACTGGGATTTTCTAGATAGAAACCATGAAGAGTTTGTGGGAAATCATCGGATGGCGCAGCAGTTATTTGGAATTAAAAGATTAAAGGATATGCCTGAGGTGAGAAAACGAGCACAAGCAGTTCTTGCTGGATTGGATAAGGGGCTAATCTAATTGCTATGAAATCAATTCTTTCAGTAGCTGGTGTTGGAATTGTATTTGTCTATGTAATTGGTTCTGGGCTTTGGGTAAACACCCGTGATAATTGGTATCGCTCATTAAATCAACCAAGTTGGCAGCCACCTGATTTCATCTTTGGCGTTATCTGGCCATATAACTTTGTTATTTTAGGCTTTGCTGCCGTATATGTGGCAAATAGATTAAGTACTACAAATGCTCTGGTATACCTCTCAATCTTTGCTCTCTCCGTAGCCTGCGCACTCACCTGGGCTTTTCAGTTTTATCGACCACATAATTTATATGCTGCCTCAATCGCACTCTGCTTGGTTGCGTTATTAACCCTGCCAATGCTTTATTTTATCTATCAAGCATCAATTCTATTATTTTTTGCAGTAATTCCATATCAACTCTGGGTAATTACCGCTAGCTATTTAAGCTTCACCTACGCCAGACTTAATTAGTAATACTCACCATTTCACTCTGCTGATTAAGCCATTTTTCATATAACTCATCAAGGCTCCAAGCAGCT
>SXRC01000070.1 GCA_005793655.1 Actinomycetota bacterium | reverse complement strand
CGCCCCACCAATGCCAAAGCCATCAAAGGAAAGGCCATCAACATTCATCATTGCTAAATCTTTAGCAGCCTTACGCCGCAGATCCTCATATTGCGCACCTTGCAGCACACCAAAGAGCGCTTGGTAGGGCTTATCTGCTCGTTTTTTTGTCAAGGCATCATGTTCTTTCAAACATCTAATTGCCCAAAGCCGGGTTCGCTCTAATGCTTTTTCTTGATAACTCCTGGTGTTATGCAAGGTAGTGCACTCATCAAAGGCAAAGATAATATCTGCGCCGATTTGATGTTGCACCTGCATGGAAACCTCTGGGGTAAAGCGGTGTAGTGAGCCATCAAGGTGTGATTTAAAGGTGACACCATCATCATCAACATGAGCTAAGCGTTCTTTGTCATCTGCAATTACATCATCTGCTTGAAAGGTATTTTCATCCATTGCAATAACTTTTTTAAAGCCAACACCAAGGGATAAAACTTGAAAGCCACCAGAGTCGGTAAAGCTTGGACCCTGCCAATTCATAAATTTACCTAAACCACCTGCTTGATCAACAACTTCTGGCCCTGGTTGCAGATATAAGTGGTAGGCATTTGCGAGTACTGCTTGCGCACCTAAATCACTAATTGATTCAGGGAGAACTGATTTTAAGGTTGCTTTTGTGCCAACAGGGATAAAGGCGGGAGTTTTAATCTGCCCATGGGCGGTTGTGATAACACCACTTCTACCAAGTGCACCCTTTAAAGATTTTTCAACCTTAAAGGAGAAGGACATATTTAACCAGCAATTACTACAACTAAGTTGAAAAAAACTTAGTTAAGCCAGTTTGCCAGTAACCTCAATAATTGCCACGCCCTCATTGGAAAGTACTAGGGAGAGATCCTCACCAGCTTTTCCTTCACAAGATAGGCCCCAGTTAAATGAGATTGATTTTCCAACTGCTAGTGGATCTTGGGGTGCACCCTCCATGCCATTATCGCCATCAAATATATCTACGCACACACCAGTGGCACTCTTACCTATGATGATCAGAGTAGTTAGATCTATTGCAGCAGTAGATCCATTTGTTACATCAACTTTAAATTGTTGATAGCGCTGACCAGGAAGTTGCCCGGCAGCAAACTTTCCAGGACGAAATGCAGATGGTTCAGATAATGTAAATGAAACACCAGATGGGATTTTTACAGCAGAATTAAAACCACCAGTTGCCTGCACCTCTTGCTCAGGCGGTGCTACTAACTCTTGGTTTGATTCAGTAGAAGCACTATCACTTCCCCCACCGCAGGCTGTTAAAAGCAACCCAGCTGCTACGGCTAAAACTACTAATTTAAATTTTGAGTTGCTCTCCATTTTTACCTGACTCCAAATCTTCATCTATCTAATACACAGACCTCTAGGGGCAAATACTACTAAATTCTGGTCAAATTTAGCCCCCTAAGTTACCGGCCCTTTTGATCACTCTTTTAAGATTCACCCCTTATAGGCTACCTTTACGACTTGATCAAATTTAGAAAATAGGGAAGGGGCGCTTGAGTGGTCTCCAAGTTAAAGAGTGCTAATGCTAGCGCCGCTGGGCAGATAATTAGCCGTAGCCCACGCCAGATTGCTTGGCGGCGCTTTCGTCGTAATAAAGTTGGCATGGTTTCTGCTGGCATATCGATTGTAGTTTTAATGCTCTCACTCTTTGCACCAGTTGTTTGTAAAATTCTTGGAATAAATCCAGATGAATTAAATCTTGATTTAATTGACAGCTCTGGCATTCCAACTTTGCCAAATGGGGGTATCAGTCGGGAGCATCCATTAGGTCTTACTCCAGGAATTGGCCGAGACTTATTAGCAAATCTGCTCTATGGATCTCGAATCTCATTTTTGGTTGCTTTTCTTACTACCGGGCTAGCAATTTTTATTGGATTAATCGTCGGAATCGTTGGCGGGTACTTCCGCGGCCGAATAGATGATTACCTAGGAAGATTTACCGACTTTTTATTAGCCTTTCCAGCCTTTTTTATGATCGTTGCACTCTCTGAGCCGATGGTGGCAAGAATTCAAGAAACAGGTATCGCGCAAGGAAATAGCGCACGTGTTATCTTTTTAATTTTCTTTCTTTCATTTTTTGGTTGGCCAGGATTTTCTAGGTTGGTAAGGTCACAAGTGCTTTCACTGCGTGAACGTGACTTTGTCACCGCCGCTCAAGCAATGGGTGCTTCTCGAAAGCGAATTATTTTTAAGGAGTTAATGCCAAATCTTTGGGCGCCAGTAATTGTGGTGGTCTCTTTATCTCTTCCAGGCTATCTGGCAGCTGAGGCAGTCTTTTCATTCTTAGGAATTGGGATTCAACCACCTGCTACTACCTGGGGAATTTTGTTAGATAACGCAAGACGATTTGTTACCGTCTATCCAAACTTCTTCCTAATCACTGCTGGCTCATTAGTCTTGGTAGTGCTTGCCTTTAACCTGGTGGGGGATGCACTGCGTGATGCGTTAGACCCAAGATCTGAACGCTAGCAAATTTGTTATAACCGCTCTTAAATAGCCCTATATTCATACCCAATCTCTCACCCTGGCTTGATGATGGGGGCTTTCCCCCGCTACCCAAAAAGGCTAGAAGGTGGCAAACTCGCTCACCGGGCAAAAGCCCACAAATCCCCTAGGAGGATTTAATGCGTAAAAATGCAATTAGCACTCGCGTGCTAGCTGCCCTTTCTGCAGGTGCACTCGTCAGCACAGTAATTACTGTTGGCGCAACATCTACAGCAAATGCAGCGACACCAAAGGCAGGCGGAACGCTTTATTTTCTAGAGCACACTCCTCGCCTTGATCACTATGACCCCTCCAGAATTTATACTGGCCGTGATCTAGCGTTCATGAACTCATTCCACACTCGCACATTGGTTGCTTACAATCCAGTTCCAGGTGAGAAGGGAACAACTCTTGTTCCAGATCTTGCTACCAATACTGGAGTTCCAAGCAATGAGGCAAAGACTTGGAAGTTTACTCTTCGTCCAGGAAGCACATTTGAAGATGGCAAAGCAATTACTTGTGAAGATGTTAAGTATGGTACTTCACGAGTATTTGCAACTGATGTAATCAATGATGGACCTGCTTACTTGCAGTCTTGGCTTGATATTCCAAAAAATGCTGATGGAACTTCAACCTATACCGGTCCTTATAAGAACACGCCAGCTGGTGTGGCTGCGTTTAACAAGGCCGTAACATGTAAGGGAAGCACCATCACCTTTAATTTAAATAAGTCAATCGCTGACTTTAACTATCTTGCAACTTACGGGGTTATTTCTCCAGTGCAGAAGAAGTTAGATACTGGTGATAAGTATGACCTTAACCCACAGGCAACTGGCCCATACAAAATTGTTGAAAATAGCGCTACTCAACTTCGTTTGGTCCGAAATACCAAGTGGAAGAAGTCATCTGATCCAGTTCGTACACCATACCCAGATGAGGTAATTATCCAATTTGGTTTAGATGAGGAAGTAATCGATCAGATTATGTTGGAAGATACAATTCCAAACGCTGTTAACTTTGGTGGACCACTTCCAACCAACCGCGATAAGTTCTTCAAGGATGCAAAATTTGCAGACCGTCGTATGAATAACTCTGACCCTTATGCTCGCTACTTGGCATTTAATCTTGTCAAGATGCCTTGTCTTGAGATCCGTCAGGCTATGTACTACGCACGTGATGCTAAGGCGCTACTTGATTACGCAGGCGGTCCTGATTACGCAGGTTCATATGCAACTGGTGTAATTAGTCCTCTTCTTGCAACAGATTTTGAGGCAACTAAGGTTGTTGGACCATCTGATTACAAGAACACTGCTGATGTTATAGATGCAACTACTGGATTTAAACCATCTGGTAATGTCGCAAAGGCTCAAGCCTATATGGATGCAGCAAAGACTAAGTGTCCTGCTGATTACAAGAAAGCTACTGAAACCGGCATTGTTATTGATGGCCGTCCATCTGCAAGTGATAACGACACAATTCCAATCAACGTGGCAGCATATGCCCGAGTCGGAATTAAGATCAGTTATAACCTGATCAAGAGTGGTTACTACCCAACTGTTATGGATGCTACAAAACAGAGTGATCTATCAACCTCTGGCTGGGGAGCTGACTGGGCAAATGCCTCAACAGTTATTCCAGAGCTATTTACAACAGCAGGTGGATTTAACCTAAGCCAAAACTCAAAGGATCCTGCATACAAGGCTTTTGAGGACAAGGTAAATCTTGCGATGAAGACAACTGATCGTAAGAAGCAAGCTGCACTTTGGAAGGAATTAGACAAGGAAGCGATGAAGAATTTCTGGGTTCTACCAACATTGTTTGGTAAGGCTCAAGAAATTTGGGGATCTGCTGTCCAAAACGTCTTCTTCTGGGTACCACAGGGCAACTTGGCCTACGGAAAGTTATGGATTAATCAATAATCCATTGACAGTATAGATAAATAGGACCCGCATCACTGCGGGTCCTATTTACTTAGGCTAGGCTTTAAAAATTAGTATTAAGGGGTAATGAATTGCCAAGATTTATATTACGCCGTGCTTACTTTGCAACTTTAACAATTTTATTAGTGTCAATAGTTGTTTATGGCGTATTTTCGATTTTGCCATTTGATCCAGCAGCCCTTACCTGTGGTCAAAAGTGCACACCAGCAATCGTTGAGGCAAATCGAGTCAAATTAGGATTTGATAAACCACTTTGGCAGCAGTACTGGTTGTTTTTATCTGGGATATTTTTAGGAAGAACATATGGGGCAGGATCTGCTGAGTTCACCTGTCCAGCACCAAGCTTTGGTTACTCATTTAATGAGAATATGTGCGTGACAGATATGTTGGCAGAGGCATTACCTGTGACTATAAATCTAGCAATTGGGGCATTTGTAATTTGGATAACTGTCGGGGTGGGATTAGGACTTCTGGCAGCTAAATTTCGAGGGCGTTACCCCGACACCATAAGTTCAGTATTTGTCTTGCTAGGAACATCCCTACCAACATTTGTAACTGGATTATTTTTTCTAATTTATGTGACCATTAAGTGGAAAATAGTCCCGTTAAGTTTGGAAGGGTTTACCCCAATTACTGAAAGTCCTGTGAAGTACCTCCAATATTTCATCCTGCCTTGGCTGACTCTGGCAATTTTATACGCCGCCTTCTACACCAGATTCACAAGAGCAACAGTGCTTGAAACCTTAGGTGAGGATTACATTAGAACTGCTCGAGCTAAGGGATTAAGTGAGCGTGTGGTGCTTCTTAAACACACTATGCGTGCTGCCCTTGCGCCAATTACCACCAGTGCTGGCCTAGATATTGCTGGCTTAATCGGGGGCGCAATCATCACTGAGTCAATATTTAATTTAGCTGGTCTGGGCCGTATGACTTTGCAGGCCGTATATGAGTTTGATCTTTCAGTAGTTGTTGCGACCACGATTTTGGCGGCAACAGTTGTGATTACCATGAATTTAATTGTAGATATTGCTTATGGATATTTAGATCCAAGAGTGAGAATGAAGTGAAAAATTTACTTGAGATCAAAGATTTAAAGGTTACTTTCCCTACCGATGATGGTTTTGTCCAGGCGGTAGATGGAGTTTCAATCTCAGTTGCCCCAGGTGAGACGGTAGCAATTGTTGGTGAATCTGGCTCTGGTAAAACTGTTACATCTTTATCGGTAATTGGCCTGCACAACCGAAAAGTAACTCAGATTACCGGCTCAATTTTAGTCAAGGACAAGGATGAAAGTTTAGATATTGTTTCAGCCCCACTAGATAAAATTCGAAGCTATCGTGGTCGGGTAGTTTCAATGATCTTTCAAGATCCCATGTCTTCACTGCATCCTTACTACAAGATTGGCTCACAATTAGCGGAGGCTTATTTAGTTCATCACCCTGGCAAAAAAGAGGAGGCAAACAAAAAAGCACTTGAAATGCTTTCTTTAGTTGGAATTCCTGAGCCACAAGTAAGGGCTAAGGAGTATCCACATCAGTTCTCTGGCGGTATGCGCCAGCGGGTAATGATTGCAATGGCGCTGATGAATGATCCAGCAGTATTAATCGCTGATGAACCCACTACCGCACTTGATGTAACGGTGCAGGCCCAGATCTTGCAATTACTAAAAGATCTTCAAAAGAATCTTAATATGGGAATTTTATTAATCACCCATGATCTTGGCGTAGTAGCACAGGTGGCAGATCGAGTACATGTTATGTATGCCGGAAGAATTGTGGAGCAAGGAAATGTGGATGATATTTTCTACTCACCACACGCTCCATATACTTTGGGATTATTAAAATCAGTACCTCGCATTGGCAGTAGAGGCTCAGAGAGATTAAAGGCAATCCCAGGTCAGCCGCCATCTCTGATTAATTTACCAATTGGCTGCGCCTTTGCCCCAAGATGTGAGTACATATCTCTAGCTGATGAAAATAGCTGTGAAAATCTTCGACCCCAACTTCTTGGAAACTCTGACTCTCATAAATCAAGGTGTCATGTGCCGGAGGAAAAACGGGATAAATTATTTACCGCTGAGATAAAGGGGGCTCGCACCTAATGAGTTCTCCATTACTTAGTGTTAGAAATTTACAGAAATACTTTCCAACCTCTAGAAATGTTGGCTTTAGAAAAGAAAAGCTACAGGTTAAAGCTGTAGATGGCATCTCCTTTGATTTAATGAAGGGAGAGACGCTCGGGTTAGTTGGTGAATCCGGGTGTGGCAAAACGACAGCTGGTAGAACTATTCTAAAGTTAATTGAACCAACCGCAGGTGAGATTATTTTTGAAGGTCAAGATATAACTAAATTACGTCCAGGCTTGATGACCCCACTTCGGGCGCAGATGCAGATTATTTTTCAAGATCCATTCTCAGCCCTAAATCCACGCCAGACTGTTGGCAAGATTATTGCTGCCCCATTTGAGATTCAAAAAGTGACACCAGAAGGTGGAGTTAAAAAAGAGGTTGCAGGGTTAATGCAGCGAGTGGGCTTAAATCCTGAGCATTACAACCGATATCCGCATGAGTTCTCAGGTGGGCAGCGTCAGCGAATAGGAATTGCCAGAGCTATTGCTTTAAAACCAAAATTAATTGTGGCTGATGAGCCAGTATCTGCCCTTGATGTCTCTATCCAAGCTCAGGTAATTAACTTAATTGATGATCTGCAAAAGGCTGATGGCATCTCAATCGTCTTTATTGCCCATGATTTATCAGTTGTTCAACACATCTCAGATCGGGTAGCGGTTATGTATTTGGGCAAGATAATGGAGCTAGCGAAAACTGAGGATTTATTCACCGCACCTCATCATCCTTACACCACAGCCTTGTTATCTGCGGTACCGCAGCCAGATCCACGGGGTGAGCGAAATCGGGAGCGAATAATTCTTAAAGGAGATCTACCTTCACCAATTAATCCACCTGCAGGATGTGTATTTAATACCAGGTGCTGGAAAGTACAAGAGGTTTGCCGCAGTAAGACGCCAGAGTTATTAACTGTTGGAAAATCTCAGGTTGCCTGCCACTTCCCTGAGTAATTACCAGATCCTTACCCGCTCACCAACTGGCATAAAGTGTTTGTCATTGCTAGCAACTGAAAAGGCCTCATAAAACTCATCTAGATTCGCCACAATCTGATTACATCTAAACTCATCAGGGGAGTGAGGATCAGTTGCAATTCGCCGTTTAACCTCTTCGCTTCGATACTTACCCCGCCAAGATTGGGCCCAGCCTAAAAAGAATCTTTGAAATCCACTGTAACCATCAATTTCTGGTGGCTTAGCACCCTTCAATGAGATCTCATAAGCTTTGTAAGCAATTGTGAGCCCACCAAGATCGCCAATATTTTCACCCACTGTCAATGCGCCATTGACCTTCACATCAGGGGCTGCTGCAGGTGATAGTTGATTGTACTGATCAATTAATTTGCTAGTTCGCTTTTCAAACTCACTTCGATCTTTATCATTCCACCAATTTACTAAGTTGCCATCACCATCATATTTGGAGCCTTGATCATCAAAGCCATGGCCGATTTCATGACCAATTACCGCCCCAATCCCACCGTAATTTGCAGCATCATCTTCAGCCAGCACATCAAAAAACGGTGGCTGCAATATGCCAGCTGGGAAGACAATTTCATTCATCCCTGGGTTGTAATAAGCATTTACTGTTTGTGGGGTCATATGCCATTCAGTTTTATCAACTGGTTTGCCAATCTTGGCGTACTCATAATCGGTAGAGAATTTTGCTATCCGCTCAAGATTTCCCAGCAGATCACCTTTGATAATGGTTAACTTTGTGTAATCCCGCCACTTATCTGGGTAGCCAATCTTGGGGGTGAACTTTTCCAACTTAACAAAGGCTTTTTCTTTTGTTTCCTGACTCATCCAATCTAAAGATTGGATGCTAATGCGGTATGCCTGAATTAGATTCTTTACTAAATCAACCATTCGCTCCTTGGCGGATGCACCAAAATGGCGCTGGACATAAATCTCACCTACCGCCTCCCCGATCGCCCCTTCAACTAAGCCCACACCGCGCTTCCACCGCTCTTTTAACTTTGGTATGCCAGATAAGGTAGTTGCGTAAAATGCAAAGTTCTCGTTGACAAAGGCTGAGCTTAAATATGGACTTGCACCAGATAAAAGATGCCAGGTGAGCCAGGTGCGCCATTTTTCTAGATCAAAATCTGCCAATAATTTATCTAGACCCGAAAAGTAGGAGGGCTGGCGAATGATTAACTCTGCCAATACCGCAGGTGGGGTTTGTGATCTTTCAATCCAGATTGGCCAATTAAAGGCTGGGGTAATTTTACTTAGCTGAGCAAAGCTCATCTTGTTGTAGGTAAGGATCGCGTCTCGATCCTTCACTTGATCCCAATGATGAGATGCGATCTGGGTTTCAAGTGCCAATAGATCATCAGCTCGCTGCTGCGCCTGATCAATCCCAGCAAGTTCAAACATCTTTTTTACATGTGCGATAAAGGCGGCTCTGATATCTGCATACTGCTCCTCTCGATAGTAAGCCTCATCCGGTAGTGAGAGAGCAGATTGACCAACATATAAAATGTTTTTTGATGAGTCCTTGTCATCAGTTGATACATAGGAGTAGAACAGACCAGACAATCCCTCTAATTCAAATCTGCCAAGTAATTCAAAAAACTCTGTTTTAGTTTTAAATCTTTGCGCAGCTGCTAGATCTTTGGCAATCGGGGTGAGGCCATCTTTTTCAATCTGCTCCTCATCCATATAGGTGTTATATAAATCGCCAATTTTCTGGGCAATACTGCCATTAGGAGCTTTGCTATTTGCTTGGTCAAGAATTATCTGCTTAACCTGTTTTTCAGCCGCTTCAAAAAGCTGATAAAAAGCACCATCGCTGGCCCGATCCTCTGGGATCTTTGCCTCCTTGAGCCAGGTGCCATTCATAAATCGAAATAGATCATCTTGGGGGCGGATGGTTGGATCAATATGTTTAAGATCTAAGCCACTTCGCATAAGGGGGTTAGCCTATCTTTTCTTTAATTAATTATTGGCAATAAAAAACCCCGCCATTTGACTGGCGGGGTTTTTTAGTAAAGATTGTTCGTTACGCCTTCTTACGACGACGACGACGCTTTGGAGCAGACTTAGCTGCCTTCTTACGACGACGACGACGCTTTGGAGCAGACTTAGCTGCCTTCTTACGACGACGACGCTTTGGAGCAGCTTTTGCTGCCTTACGACGACGACGCTTTGGTGCAGCTTTTGCTGCTTTTCTACGGCGTTTAGCCACGTATTTCTCCTATCAAAGTGGTTCGATCCGTCACCGAACCTGTTTCAAGGATAAGCGTGGCACTAAATGGGAAAAGAATCCACTCATTTGGCAAAAAATATGGAGCGTGTCGCAACTTTGTTTAATTGGATTTGATGTCAGTTTTTCAAAAAAATTATGGAGTTTATTGCTCATAATTTGATAAAAATACTGATGAGTTAATTATTTGGTGCAGTTTTTCGTTTTTTTGCCTCTGAAATTGCAAATTTATTACTTTTGCTGTCATATTTTCGAAAATCTGGCAGTAATGCGGTGAAAAAACAGACAAAACCAATGCAAAGTAAGCCACCTGAGACCACTGAGGTGCGAAGTGAGGTGCGTTCGGCGGTAAAACCAGCGCGAGTTTGCCCACCTAATGGTCCAACTGAGTAAGAGATAAGTTCAACACCAGCTAATCTGCCACGAAACTCATCTGGAATGGATTGATTCCAAAGAACTGAGCGAAATAGCGCCGAGACCATGTCGGAGGCACCAGCCAAGATTAGAAAAAGCAAAATCAGTGCCAGATTATTTGCCAATCCAGCCAAGGTAATTGCTACCCCCCACCCAAGGGCTGCTAAAAATATTGCCCGGCCATGTTTGGTATAGCTTTTAACCCAACCACTAGTCACTGTTACTAGCAATGAACCGATAGTGCCGGCGGCGTAGAAGAAACCAAGCGCCCATGGTGCATTTACCTGATCTGCCCAAAACGGAAATAGCGCAGTTGGCATTGCAAAAAACATTGCAGAAAGATCTACTAGATAAGTACCCATTAAATCCTTGCGGCTGGTGGCGTATTTAACCCCTGCCACCAAACTAGAAAATGCTGGTTTTTCATTGACCTCAATTGGCGGCACACTTCTAACTCGGATCAATATTGCTAAGGATAAAAAGTAGGTAAGAATGTCCAAGATGTACCCAGCAGGCACCCCTGCTACTGAGATTAAAACTCCAGCTAATGCTGGCCCAGCCACCATGCCAATCTGCCAGCGCAAACTCATTAACGCACTGGCTGCTGGTAGATCTTTATGTTCAACTAATCTGGGCAGAATTGCATCCGCACTAGGTCGCTGTAAACCATCAACTGCTGAAAAGAGTGCGGCCACAATATAGATCAGGGCTAATTTTGGCTCTGGTAGTAGAGCGTTAATTAACAATATTGCAGATAAAAATAATGAGGCAAACTCTGTTGCCCAGATCATTTTTTTGCGATCCATATGATCTGCCAACACCCCGCCGTAGAGACCAAAAACTACCAGTGGAATAATCTCCACCAAACCAATCAAACCAACTGCTAGATAGGAGTTAGTTAGCTCCTTTACCTGAAAGGGCAGAGCCACATAGGTGAACATGGAACCAAAGTAGGTAATTAATCCAGAGAGCCATAGCCGGCGAAAATCTGGATACCGCTTCAGGGGTGAAAAATCTATTGCCAGATTTGCTTTCAAAAGCCCCCCAGCAGATATTTGATTAGTTAAAGCTTTGTTCTGCAGTGGGAAATCTACCCGCTGCTACATCTTCGGCAAACTCACTCACCGCATCACTCATCTCTTTGCGCATATTTCGGTAGGCCTTAGCAAGTTTTGGCATCTTGGCGGTTAATCCCATTAGATCTGTCCACACTAAAACCTGGCCATCGCAATCAACGCCAGCGCCAATGCCAATGGTAGGAATAGAGATAGCGGTGGTTATCTGCTTCGCCAGTTGCGCAGGAATTGCCTCCAATACGATGGCAAAAACTCCAGCCGCTACCAATGCTTTGGCATCATTAATGATTACTTGCCCATCATCACCTCGTCCTTGCACCTTAAAGCCGCCAAGGGTGTGGACTGATTGCGGGGTCAGACCAAGATGTCCCATCACTGGAATGCCAGCTGCGATTAACTTCTCAATCTGTGGCACCACTTTCGCACCACCCTCAAGTTTTACTGCGCCAACCTTCGCCTCTTTAAAAAATCTTATCCCGGTACTTAATGCTTGCTCTGGGGATGCCTCATATGAGCCAAATGGCAGATCTGCTACCACCATCGCTTTGCTACTTGAATTAACCACCGCCCGAGCCATTGGAATCAACTCATCAACCGTTACTGGAATTGTGTTTTCAAAGCCAAAGAAATTATTACCAGCAGAGTCGCCCACCAATAAAACTGGAATATTTGCACCATCAAAAATCTCTGCAGTGATCTGCTCATAGCAGGTCAGCATCGCAAATCTCTCACCCGATCGTTTTTTGGCAGCTAAATCTGCAGTCGAGATTCTCACACTTTGAGCATTGCTCATTCTTACTCCTTTTAGATCAAGGCCTAAAAATAAGGTCCCTGTCTTTGCTAGGTAGGGATGAGTTTAACTTAACTGCCAAGATCCCACCACCTGAGGTACTCTTGAAAAGTGAGCCAGACCGGACAGATCAGAATCGCACTTGCCCAGATCAACCCAACTGTTGGTGAT
>SXRC01000069.1 GCA_005793655.1 Actinomycetota bacterium | reverse complement strand
GCAGCCCAGTGGTGAATCTGGCGCATTAGTAGGCCACCTCTAACATCAAATGAGATATGAAGTGTGGATGCGTAAGCTGCGCTCATCTCTACATCTTTTAATGGTTGATAACTACCCTCATATACGACATGTCTCATTGATGGGTCAAACCAAAAAGTTAAGAAAGTTCCTGAAAGTAATAGGATCACAAATGAGTAGAGTGCAATTTCACCCAACATAAAGGACCAGTGATCTGGAAAAACTTTTTGCAGATTCTTTTTCATCCACGCGGCAGCACCAGTTCGCTCATCAACGTAGTTAGCTACATTGCCAGCAATTCGCTCACGTGCGGTCATGATTTTCTCTCCCAGAAGCTAGGCCCAACTGCTTCAGTAAATGGTTGTTTTGCAATTAGGTATCCGTCAGCGTCGACGGTAATGGCTAATTGTGGCAGAGGCCGGGCTGATGGTCCAAAGATAACCTTTGCGGCGCGGGTCACATCAAATGTTGATTGATGGCATGGGCAAAGTAAATGTTTAGTTGTCTGTTCATAAAGTGCTACCGCACATCCCATATGGGAGCAGATCTTTGAGAAAGCGATAATGCCTTGGTGGGTCCAAGAAAGACGTTCAGCATTTAACTGAAACTCAGATGGGCGTAATCTAACTAACAGCACAGCATCCTTGGCTATATCTTCTAAGGTTCGCTTTTTACCAGGTGCAAGCTCTGGCAATACTTGTGCAACGCCACCAACCTCTAGATCACTTGCCTTAATTGGTCTATCACCGGGATCTGTTACTAATCTTGTTCCAGTTTTCCAACTAGTTTCATTAAGTGCATTACCAGGTAGGGGGCCTAAATCTCGCAGCATCACTACCGCCGGAATACCAGCTAAGCCAAGAGCTGCAAAAAGTGAGCGCTTTATTAATGGCCTTCTTCCCAAGCCTGCCTCTTCGGCGCCAATCTTTGCGGCATTAACAAACTCATCCCTATCTTTCTCTTCAGATCGTAATGTGTGACGATAAGCAATCACCTCTTGGTCTGGCATTAATGTCTTTGCCCAGTGAACTGCGCCAAAGCCAATGAATAACAAACTAAATGCGACACCAAGTCCAATTCCTAATTGTTGTGCATTGGTATCACCCATTACTGGGATGAAGATAAATAAATCCTCTTTGATAAAAAAAAATGAATAAATAAATAATAAAGTCCCAGCAGCTGAAAGTGAGAATAAAACTGCTACTTGACGCTCTGCTCGCTTTGCCGCAATTGGATCAATATCTGCCTTACGATGAACATGCTCAGGTAATCCCGGATCTGCCAGCGGCTCTAACTCTTTAGACATCTGCTACCTAGCCTTTGCGGTCAGCCACACGGCGATACCAATTAATAATCCAAGGCCAAGAGTCCAAACAAGTAATCCCTCAGTCACAGGTCCGACTCGGCCAAGTGCTGCTCCGCCTAAAGCTGGCTCTGCCTCAGCAGATTTGATCCACTTAATAATTGAAAGTTTTTCTGCTGGAGTGATGATCTTGTCATTAAATACCGGCATTGCTTGTGGTCCAGTAATCAGCGCTTCATAGATGTGCCTAGCTTCAACACCCATAACAGTTGGTGCGTACTTTCCTTGGGTTAATGCACCACCTTGACCTGCAAAGTTATGACACATTGCGCAGTTATTTCTAAATAACTCACCGCCCTCAGCAGTATTACCATCTCTTTCCCATTTAATCTCATCATTTGTGTAAGCACGAGGTCCGTGGGCAAGTGAGGCGACATAAGCAGCAAGAGCTGCAACCTCCTCTTCGTTATAAACCGGTGCTTTGCGCATTGCTTGCTGACTCATATCCTGCATCGGCATTCGACCAGTTGCCACCACAAAATCAACTGAAGCAGCTCCAACGCCAATTAGCGCTGGCGCAATTGCTGCACCCTCAGCATTTAAGCCATGACATGAGGAGCATCCTTTTAAGAAAATCTCTTTTCCCTCTTCAATTAAAGTCGATCTAGCAGAGGCAGCTGCTGCGCTTTGATTAGGAGCAGCGGTTGCGGCAGAGAATGTAAAGCCAAGTGCTGAGAGAGCAATTAACAGCAGCACAGGGGTGGCAAACTTATGCCGGCGATACTTGGAAATAAATTTCATGATTATTTAATTAAATAGATCGCAGAAAATAGTGCAATCCACACAATGTCTACGAAGTGCCAGTAGTAGGAGACCACAATCGCTGTGGTTGCTTGGGAGTGACCAAATTTTTGCGCCTTAAATACTCTAATTAAGACAATAAGGAATGCGATTAAGCCACCAGTTACATGTAGCCCGTGAAAGCCGGTAGTCATATAAAAAACTGAGCCGTAGGCATTTGAAGAAAGTGAAAGATTCTCACTTACCAACATTGCATACTCATAGACCTGACCTGCAATAAAAAATCCACCCATTAAGAAAGTTAATGCAAACCACTCGCGCATTCCCCACCGACTAAACTGCCAAATTGATCCACTTCTTCTTGCTTGAAATCTCTCGGCGGCAAAAACACCGTACTGACAGGTCACTGATGACAAAACTAAAACGGTGGTGTTAGTAGCTGCAAATGGAATATTTAACAATTGCGTTGATTCAAGCCAAACCTTTGGTCCTTGAACTGCGCGGGTTGTGAAGTACATGGCGAAGAGTGCGGCAAAAAACATTAATTCAGATGAGAGCCAAACAATGGTGCCAACAGCAACAAGGTTAGGACGGTTGGTCTTAACTGCTGGTGTAGCAAAGGTGGTCATAGGGAGATTATTCCGCTAAGTCGATGCTAATGCCGCATCTAGGTATGGGGGAGCAGCCCTACTATTTGGTGAAACTGATCACCCAAGAAGCCAATAAGACTCAGGTATGGGATGAAAAACTCACCTTTACCCTGATCGCTAGGATTAGCAGTATGCAAGGTTTAGTTATAGCCCTCTACTCTGATGATTCATCGGTTCGCCAAACCGTGATTTCAGCCTTGGGAAAGCAGTTAGATCCCACACTTGCATCCCATGAGATTAAAGAGTTTGCCACCGCAGATGCACTTCGACTTTATGTCGATAACAAAAAACAGGTGGATCTTTTTATATTAGATGGTGAGGCGGTACCAGAAGGTGGCATGGGAGTTGGCCGACAATTAAAGGATGAGGTTTTTAATTGCCCTCCGGTTTTATTGATCACCGGGCGAGAGCATGATAGATGGTTGGCAACTTGGTCAAAGGCTGAAGGCGTTGTTACTCACCCAATTGATCCATTTACCATTGCGGGTAAATGTGCTCAGCTGCTTAAAACCTCTTCTGCGCTCGCAAATTAGTTAAGCATCAGTAATGAATTGGGAGCAAGTACTACGTTCATTAGATGAAAAAAGAGATTTATATGATGAGCAAATTACCTGGGCAATGTCACAAATTCTTGAAGGTTTTGCGGAAAATACTCAAATAAAACATTTTTTATCTGGACTTAAGGCAAAGGGTGAAAGTGCCAGTGAGGTCAGAGCGCTAGTGGATCAAATGTATAAGTACGCGGCTCCGGTAAGTATTACTGAACGGGCGGTAGACACAGTTGGCACCGGTAATGATGGTGCCAACACAATCAATATTTCAACAAATGCCGCGATTATTACAAATGCAGCTGGTGCTCGGGTAGTAAAGCATGGCAATCGTGCTGCCTCATCTAAATCTGGCTCCGCTGACCTGCTTGAAGCATTGGGTGTGAAGATTGATTTAACTGGCAAAGAGGTTGAGCAGACGGTAAATAAAATTGGTATTGGCTTTTGTTTTGCCCCAGTCTTTCATTCATCGATGAAACATGCAGTCACTGCTCGTAAAGAGTTAGGCGTACCTACAGTTTTTAATATTTTAGGGCCATTAGCAAATCCAGCAAAGCCAGTTGCTGCAGCTATTGGTGTGGCAAGGCCACAGTTGCTACCACTTATGGCGCAGGTATTACTTGATCAAGGTAAAGAGGGATTCGTATTTCGCGGTGATGATGGATTAGATGAGGTGTCACTTTCTAGTACGACAACAATTATTCAAATTAGCAAAGGAAAGTTAAGCCAAGAAGTATTTGATCCAACTGAGTTGGGAATAGCAGGGGCTGCAATCTCTGATATTGCAGGTGGGGATGCAAAATACAATGCCAGCATCACCAATCAAATATTTGCTGGCAAAGTTGGTCCAATGCGAGATGCAGTAACTCTAAATGCAGCATTTGCAATTGCAGCTTTTAAAGGTGATTTTGATCTGCCACTTTCGACTCAGATTGCTAATGGTTTTGTCCTAGCAAATAAGGCGATTGATTCTGGGGCTGCTCAATCTGTTTTAAAAAAGTGGGTTGAGTTATCAAATGAAATAGTCTCCGCTAGGTAGAGCGTAGACCCCAGTAATTTTGCCGCTGGATATGGGCAGCAGTTTTAGCAAATTCAAGTAATCCCTCCAAAGTAGTTATCTGTAAGGAGCCAAGCCGTTCAAGTAATCCATGTAGCACTTCAACTGTGGCTTTTGCATCATCTAGTGCTCGATGATTTGGTTCAGTTTTTGTTCCAAAAAATTGGGCAAGAGTTCCCAATTTACAATCAGAAACCTCCTCTTTTGTCAGTACTTGTCTGGCAACAGTCACAGTGTCTAGGGACCTATATTTTGGCCACGGATAATCTAACTCTTTGGCCGCGCTCTTTAAGAAGCTTAAATCAAAAGGTGCGTTGTGCGCCACCAATACAGATTCATTATGACTTCCAACAAACTCTAAGAAGGTAGGGAAAACTTCATCAATCACAGGCGCATGCGCCAGCATTAAGTCGGTGATACCAGTCATCTCACTTATGTACTCAGGAATTGGCGCGAGGGGATTTACAAAGGTTTTGAACTCACCAATTAACTCACCACCCCTAACCTTAACCGCGCCGATCTCGGTAATAGCGGCGCCTTTTTTGGGGGAGGCGCCAGTAGTTTCTAAATCAACAACTACAAAGGTGGTTTCTTGTAATAAAAGGGCCATGGATAAAAGATACTAGCCAGGTCAGACAGTTGTTTTAACTTAAGTTAGATATTAAAAAAAGCCTTGATCGAGCTAATAATCATTTCAACGGCGATCGCTGCAAGCAGCAAGCCTGCAATTCTGGCCAGCATCTCCACACCAGAGTCCTTAATGACCGAGAGGATTTTGGTAGAGAACATAAAGGTCAGCCCGATCAGAAAGTGAACTGCAAATATGGCAATTGCCAGGGCGGCTAGTTGATCACTGCCTTCACTCTTTTGAACATAAAGCATTGTGGTAACAATTGCCCCCGGACCAGCAAGTAGTGGTGTACCAAGTGGAACTAATGCAATATTTTTTGAAGTTGCAGAGTTGCTCTCTGTTAAAGAGCCGGTCAATAGCCCCAGTCCAGTAATCAGTAGCAAAATTCCGCCAGCACCCTGCAGGGCCGCGAGTGAGATATTTAGATAACCAAGGATCGCATTACCAAATAATGCAAAGGAAACAATCACAAAAAGTGAAACAGCTGCAGCCTGCCAGGCTAGTTTGCGTTGCTCTTTGACGGTCTTGCCAGAGGCTAAGCCTAGAAAAATTGGTGCAGCCCCAGGCGGATCTAAAATAACAAATAATGTAACGAAAGCTTGGGCGCCAAAGGTCAATGCAGTGAGGGTTACTACATCATTCATGTATACATCTTATCTAGTTACTTCATTCAACATCAAAGTAAAGGTATTTAGGAAGATTCGGGTAATTCATAACCAAAAAATTGCATATTCTCTATTGCAATTTGGAATGAATTCACCCTAGCCTTCTCTCTATCGAACTAGAGGAATTGTTCCTGCCCCAGAGCCAAAACACGCGATTGCAGTTGCAATAGCCGAAGCATTAAAGGCGCGGGAAACTGGTGAAGAAAAGGTAATTCTTACCGCACTATGCGGTCATGGACTCTTCGATTTGGCTGCCTATGATGCGTACTTGAATGGCAGTATGGTGGATTCAGTTCTTAACGATAAGGGTTTTGAGGCCGCACTGGGCGCACTTCCGGTTATGCATTTGGGTTTGTTAATTGCAAGATAGTAAGTTTTAGCCATGATTAATCGCATGAAGCTGGCCACCTTACGCAAAATTGAGGATGAAAGATTTATCATCTCCCATCCAAAAAGCGGTGAGTTATTTGAAAAGGCTAAGGAATCAATGCCAGGTGGCGTGCCAATGTCCTGGATGTCAAAGTGGTCAGGTGCTTATCCAATATTTGTAGAAGAGGCTAAAGGTGCCAGATTTGTTGATGTGGATGGCAATACCTATATTGATTTTTGTTTAGGCGACACTGGATCCATGTCGGGACATTCACCTGAGGCAACCATTACTGCAATTAGGGAGCAGGCAGGTCGAGGATTATCGGTGATGCTGCCAAGTAAGGATGCAGCAATCGTTTCAGCGGAACTTGCTGCTCGATTTAATCTACCGCTTTGGCAGTTTACTGTCTCAGCAACTGATGCAAATCGCCATGTTATTAGGTACTCAAGATTGATCACTGGCAAATCAAAGGTAATTGTGATTGATAGGTGCTATCACGGAAGTGTGGATGAAACTTTTGCTACCTTGGATAAAAAAGGGAAAACTATTGCCCGCGAAGGCAATATTGGCGCCCCAGTTGCATTAGACCTAACAACTCGAGTTGTGGCATTTAATGATTTGAATGCGATGAAAAAAGCTTTAGAAAAAGATGATGTGGCAGCTATTTTGCTGGAACCAGCAATGACAAATGTTGGAATTGTTTTGCCGCAGGAAGGTTATTTAAAAGGGGTTGAAAAATTAGCTAAGGAATTTGGTGCGATGTTTATAGTTGATGAAACACACACTATTTCAGTTGGCCCGGGAGGAATGACCGCAGAGCTCGGCCTTGAACCAGACTTTTTAACAATTGGTAAAGCAATTGGTGGCGGATTTCCAACAGGTGCTTTTGGTATGAAGGCAAGTGTTGCTGCCTCAATTAGCAAATTGGTTGAACTCGAGGTGATTGATACTGGTGGAATTGGTGGGACCTTGGCTGCTAATGCTCTATCTCTTGCTGCTATGAAGGCAACATTAAGTAAGGTGTTGACTAAAGATAATTTTGAGCGCATGATAAAACTTGGAAATCGATGGGCAGATGGAGTTGAAAAAACTATTAATACATACCAACTTGGATGGACTGTTAATCGACTTGGCGCAAGGGCTGAGTACATGTTCGCTGCATCTGCGCCGGTAACTGGCAGGCAGGCAGCTGACAGCGGAGATTTTGAATTGGAGCAATTTATTCACTTAAGAATGCTTAATGATGGTTTTCTAATCACACCATTTCACAATATGGCCTTAATATCTCCAGATACTACTATTGCCGATGTTGATGCGCACACAAATGCGTTTGAAAAAATGTGTGGTGATTTAGTTGGCTAATGCAATTTTAAAGCTCAAAGATGGCAGAGCATTTGATTATGTGACCAATAATGTTGAAAGTGATAAAGCAATTTTATTTCACCACGGGACTCCCGGGGATTGCACAGCATGGTCCACTTGGGTTGCGGGGATAAAAGATGTTAAAGCAATAGCTGCCAGTCGTCCGGGCTATGGTCTAAGCGATAGAAGACGCGGGCGAACTGTGGCAGCAGATATTGATGATCAATCGCAGCTATTAGATCATTTTGGAATTAAGCAATTTGTTTCAATTGGGTGGTCAGGTGGCGGGCCACATGCTTTAAATATGACGAGGGATGCCAGAAATATTGGTGCGATAACCCTTGCAGGTGTCGGTGAGTGGGGGAATAAAGATTTAGATTTTCTTAACGGCATGGGCCCAGAAAATCACGATGAGTTTGGGGCGGCTCTGGCTGGTGAGAAAAGCATTGAAGAGTGGATGAAGAAAAACTCACCTGGATTAAAAACTGTAACCGGTTCACAATTAATAAGCGCCATGGGCGGTCTTATTGGCAAGGCTGATAAAGATGCATTAACGCCAGAGGTAGCTGATGAAGAAGCAAATGTTTTTCGAAGAGCATTATCGATTGGTTATTATGGTTGGTTAGATGATGATTTAGCCTTCGTTCAATCTTTTGGATTTGAGCTGGGTAAAATTGAGAAACCAGTTTTAATCTGGCAAGGTGATGACGATTTTATGGTGCCAAGGGAACATAGCAATTGGCTAGCAAAGCACATCCCTGGTTCAAAGCTTAATTTTGTCACTGGACATGGCCATATTTCTTTGGTTCAAAGTTACCGATCAGAAATTATTACGCAAGCAATGAAATTGCTTAATTGTTAATGCAGCATCAAATAGAACTTATTCCAGTTTCGCAAGCAAAAGAGTATGCCGAAGAGCCTTTAAATTGGAGCCTAAAATTATGGGGTCAGGGCAAATTAGAGTTCTCTGCTGATGATTGGCGAAATTTCTATAAAAAAGCCATGAACTCTGACTACAGTAAATTCAATTCCGATGGTGCTGATCAAGAGTTGTTATTTATGGCAATTCGAACCACTGATGGAACGGATGAGGTAGTGGCATCAATAGCTTTGTGCGATTTTGATGATATTGAGGAGTATCGACAATTTAAACCTTGGATCGCAGCTTTTATTGTTCGCGAAGATCTAAGAGGTAGTGGTGTTGGCAGCGTTGTTTTAGAGTTAATGGAAAAAAAGATACTTACTTACGGAGTGAAGCACATTTACCTGTGGACTGAAGGAGAGAAAAATTTTTATGGAAAACGGGGCTATCAGTTAATTGATCAGCTTCATAAACCTGGCAGAGTTATAGATTTAATGCAAAAAGATTTAGGCCGACAGATTATCTAAATGCTGCAATTCCAGTTAACGCTTGCCCTAATACCAGCATGTGAATTTCATGGGTACCCTCATAAGTAAGCACTGTTTCAAGGTTGCTCATGTGTCTAAACACTGAGTATTCAGAGGTGATTCCAGCACCACCAAGAACTGATCGGGCACTTCTTGCAATTTCAAGGGCTGCGTGAACGTTATGAAACTTACCCATGCTGATTTGTTCAGGTTGTATTTTGTCAGAATCCTTTAAATCTGCAAGGTGATAGGCAAGCAGCATCGAGGTTGTAATTTTAGTTGCCATATCTGCAAATTTGGCCTGCGTTAATTGATGCTTTGAGATAGGGCCATCAAATTGTTCGCGAGTTGTGGCATATCCCAATGAAACTTCAAAACAATCCCTAGCAGCACCAACTGCCCCAAAAATAATTCCATATCTTGCTTCAGCTAGACATAACAATGGTGCACGAAGACTTGTGGCCTCTGGAAGGCGATATGAATCAGGAACTTTCATGTCGTTAAATACTAATTCTGAGGTAATAGATGCGCGTAGTGAAAGTTTATGTTTGATTGGATTGATTACTAATCCGGCAGTTTTTGTAGGTATACAAAAACCACGAATGCCCTCATCAGTTTGTGCCCAGATAACTGCAACATCGGCAACACTGCCATTGGTAATCCACATCTTTGATCCATTGATGATCCAATCAGAGCCATTCTTTTTTGCAAAGGTTGTCATACCTGATGGATTTGAACCATGGTCGGCCTCAGTTAAGCCAAAGCATCCAATCACCTCACCTTTTGCCATTTGTGGCAACCACTCCTGCTTTTGCACTTCACTACCAAACTTATAAATTGCAAACATTGCCAACGACCCCTGCACAGATACTAAGGATCTTAATCCGGAATCAACCGCCTCCAACTCCATGCATGCAAGTCCATATGACATTGCATCGGTTCCTGAACACCCATAATTCTTAAGATGCATTCCAAGGACCCCAAGGCTGCCTAAAGATTTCGCTAAATCGCGTGCAGGTAGCTGACCTTCTTCATACCAAGATGCAATCTTTGGTTTTAATTCTTTGTCTGCAAAATCTCTAACAACTTTTTGCATAGACTTTTGTTCTGAGGTTAAACGCGACTCAACCTGCATCAAAACGAGAGGTTGAATTGGTGTTGCAGGTTGCTTACTCATTGGAAAAGTCTATCGGGATAACTCTTTGAACTGCCAGATAGTTCAAATTAATGACACACTGGAGTGATAAATCTCATTACTAAACAATGTTGTACTCCGGACTCAGTTGGCCAGTTGTAGTAAACCGGTCTGCAGATAATCGATCGATTTTTACAAATGGTTGTTTACCTAGATAAAGATCTCGCAGAATCTCACCTATACCAGGTCCCTGTAAGAAGCCATGGCCACTGAAACCTGTGGCATAGAAAAATCTAGAAACTTTTTTATACTCACCTAGTATCGCATTGTGATCTGGTGTCACCTCATAAAGTCCAGCCCAACCCTTTCCAATTCCAACATTCATAAGTCTTGGTGCTCTATTAATTGCAATTGCTCCAAGTTTTTCCAAAAATTGTGGGTCCTTCTTTAATTCAAAACTTGGCTGGGCTGTTTTGTCGGAGAATCCCATCAACAAGCCTTTACCTTCGCGGTGCCAATACAGCGATGAGGAGTAATCGATTGTCATCGGCATCTCCTTTGGTAAATCAGCGAATGAATCATCTAACGGCTCTGTAATCACTAACTCACGCTTATACGGTGTTACTGGCAAATCTAATCCCACCATTGATGCAATTTTTGGTGACCAGACTCCAGCACAATTAATTACCGTAGTTGTTTTGATCTCACCCAGCGATGTACTTACCGATGTTATTTCACCGCCATGGCTATTTATTCCAGTGACTTCAACATTTGTAATCACATTTGCGCCCAGTTTTTTTGCACCACCTGCGTATCCAAGTACTACCGATTCGGGTGTGCAGTGACCATCATTTGGTGTAAATGATGCGGCTATAAGATCAGAAGTGTTTAGTAATGGAGATAGTTCACCTGCCTCTTTCGGGGTAAGCATCCTTGATTCAACATTAAATTGTTTATGGATTTTGGTTGATTTTTCAAAGAGATCAACATCTTTTTGATGTGTAAGTGCAAACAAATATCCAGGTCTATGCAGATCGATTTCATACCCTGGTCTATTTTTAAAATCTGCAAACAGCTCTAAAGATCTTGCACCTAGTGCGACATTAAACTCATCTGAGAAATTTGCCCTCACGCCACCTGCTGCTTTGGAGGTGGAACCACTTGCTAAATCATTTTTTTCACAAAGAGCTACTCGAACACCAGCTTCGGCGAGATGAAATGCAGCTGATGTACCCATCACGCCACCGCCAACAATTACTACATCAACTTGGGCCGGTAGCAACATTTTTTAATTTTAGAGGACGAAATTTGGATCGTGCTTGATTTCAATCAGATCCATTTGTGCCTTTTGTAGTTTATTTGACCAATCCCAGTTCATTGATTGCCATCTTGTGAATTGGTCTAATACCCAGATACCACTTTGTCGAGAACCATTGCCACTCATGCCATTTCCACCAAATGGAAGATGTGCCTCTGCTCCAGAGGTGGAGTTATTAATCGAGACCATGCCGGCAGAGATTCCCTCTCGAAAGCGCCAAACATTTTGTGGATCATTTGTGTAAATTGCTGAGGAAAGTCCATATCCGTGGCCATTTGCCAATTCAATCGCTTCATCAAGTGTTGAAAACTTTCCAACGGTTACAAGTGGACCAAAAGTTTCTGTCGAGTACAACTCATCATTTTTGGTAATTCCAGCAACAATCACCGGATGGGCAAAGACGCCTTTATCAGGATCTCCAACAAAACCTTTACGTGAATTACTTGAGGTGATGCGACCGGTCGAGGTTGAGCCTAAAACTTTGTGGTGGCTTTGAATCATTTTCAAATGCTCAAGATGATTATCTAAGTATTTTTGACTAATCATTGGTCCAAATAAAACATCTTTAAAAGGGTCACCTACTGCTGCATTTTCAACTAAGGCTGCAAATTTTGTAAGTACTGAATCATAAATTGATTCATGAATCCATAATGTGCCTAGGGATGTGCAGCGCTGGCCTGCAGTTCCAAAACCTGCAAATAGAGCACCATCTAATGCAAGATCAATGTTGGCATCTGGCATTACTACCATAGGATTTTTTCCACCTAATTCAAGACAAGCACTCTGGATGTATTCCCCAGTTTTTGCACCTATCTTTCGACCAACTGCGGTTGATCCTGTAAAACCAACTTTATTAATTACTCCTTCTTTTAACCCAGATTCTAAAGCGGCAAATGTTTGCGCACCATCTGCAACCACAGTAATCAAAACATCTTGTGGAACACCACCAGCATGAAAGATTGAAGTGAGTGCGTTAGCAACCGCAGGTGTGAACTCGGATGGTTTCCACACAACAGTATTGCCAGCTAAGAGAGCTGGCACGATGTACCAAGATGGAACAGCGGTGGGAAAGTTTCCAGCAGTTATCACAAAAACATTTCCAACTGGCATTCTGAAAGTGAAAAGGTGCTTATTTTGCATTTCACTGGGCACAGTCTGGCCATAAAGACGTCGACCCTCGCCAAGGAAAAAGTCGCAGGTATCAACGACCTCTTGCACCTCACCTAGCGCCTCGGTATATACCTTGCCCATCTCTTTCGTAATTAATTTTGCCAGCTCATCTTTATTTTTTTCAACTAATCTTCCAACGTTGGCAATTATTCGTCCACGAGTTGGTGCTGGTAGTTTTGCCCAGCCTTTTTGGGCGTTCTTGGCTTTTCGCAAAACTGTCAAAATTTCAGCAGTGGTTGACTCAGGAACAGTGGCAATCACTTCAGATGAATTTGTCGGATTAATTGATTTGAACATGAGTGTATTCTCTACTAGATAAGCAAAATTGGAAAATGCCGATATTGTTTGAACATGGATGGCTCTGTGCGCACCGTAGCAGCGGTGATTTTAGATTTACTTGCAAAAAAGGGTGTCACTAAGGCTTTTGGTATTCCAGGAGTCCACAATCTAGGTTTTTGGAACGCGCTGTCTAAGGACAGACCAGAGATCATAAGTGTCAGACATGAACAGAGCTGTGTTTATGCTGCAGATGGTCTGGCAAGAGCAACTGGAAAGTTAGCTGTTGCGATAACTACTACTGGACCTGGTGCAGCAAATACTTTAGGGGCATTTGGCGAAGCAGCAACCTCTGGTTCACAAGTTTTGTTGATTTCATCTGAATCTCCCATCAAAAATAGATCTAATGGGGGTGCCAGGGGAATTTTGCATGAGATGGATGATCAAAGTGCAATATTCACTCCGCTTGCTAAGCGAGTGTCAATCGGTGGTAAAGAATTAGTATTGGCTAAAAGTGCAACCACGGCAATTGATGCGATATCAACGTTGGTGGATTTCCTAGAATTTTTGACACAAGCGCCCACCGGTGCCGGGTACATTGGTATTCCAGCAGATATTTTAAATCAGGATTTTACTGAGCAGATTCCATCACCAAGTAAAAATTGTGTAGATTTTATTAATCAAGAGAAAAATCTCGAAATAGATCATTCATTGATCGAAAAAGCGTTAGATGGTGTGAACAAAATTGGAATATGGGCAGGTGGTGGCGCGCAGGGCATTAGCGAGGAAATAGCAAAATTATCAGAGCACTTGAATGCGCCAATATTCACCTCATTCGCAGGAAGGGGTGTAGGTAGCTTAAGTAAAAACTACCTGACTATTCCGATTCATGAAGTAGAAGCTGAACAGGTATTAGGCAAATGCGAAGCATTACTAGTTTTTGGATCCCAGTTGGATGGAATGAATACTAAAAATTGGCGGATAGATTTTCCACAAAAGATTATCATTTTTGATCCACACCCAAGCATCACGCTTCGAAATATAAAAGCTGATTTAGTGGTGCGCACAGCAGATTTGGCAACAGCAACTCAATACTTAAACACCTTGACCCCGCGTGAGCATTGGATTGATATCTCCCAGATTTGTATAGATGCCAGGCAGCGGATTGCTAATAGTGAAAAAGGTAGAGATGGAATGGCATTGGTGGCTGCGATTGAAAAGAGTTGGCCGATTAAGAATTACATTGTTTGCGATATGGCTATTTCTGGATATTGGACAGGTGTCTATCTGCAAGCCAAACGTGTGCGGCAGATTGCATACCCAGTTGGCTGGGGAACTTTAGGTTTTGCACTTCCAGCTAGCTTAGGACCAGCTGCTCATGGAATTTCAACCTTAGTTGTTTGCGGAGATGGTGGCATTGCATTTGGTCTAGGTGAGTTAGCAACTGTGGCTCAAGAAAAACTGCCAGTAACAATCTTGCTGCATGATGATGGTGGATATGGAATGCTGCGATTTGACCAAAAAGTGATGAGCCATCCAGAACGAGGGGTCAATTTATTTAATCCTAATTGGCAGTTGCTCGCAGAATCATTTCAGATCGATTTTATTAAAAGTGATTTGGAAAGTCTGGCTGAGGTTTTACGTAAGCGAGCTGCGAGTAACACCCCTGCAATAGTGTTAATTGAGGATGAAATTTATCCGCCAAAAAGTACTAGCCCAAGATGGAATGAGAGTTAATTACTCGGTCAACCCTGCGGAAATTATTAGATAGTAGATGGTAAAAATTACTGAAGCCCAAAGAAAGCCAGTCCACCAACTCATGCTGAGTTTTAACTTATAAGTATCCCAATTTACTTTTGTTAGATTCTTATCTGCTCTTACTTTATTGCGATAAGAAATAATCATGTAGGCAGAAACAAGTATTCCCCAAAAGAACATAAATCCAGATCTCATCTGCGTAGTTTAACCCTAGTTCGGTGAGTGTGACCATTTGCATCTCGTGAATATGCCTATTCCTATCTACACTAAGGGTTATGGCACTTATGCAAACTCCTTTTGTTACAGCCGAAAAGATTGATGCGTTGTGTAGCTATGAAAAAATCATCGACAATCAACGACAGGTTTTCAAGAATTATTACTTAAATGAAGCGGTGATGGGGCCTAGAGCCATTTTGTCTCAGAATGAAAATGCCCAATTCTCATATATTGCTCGAGCATCAAAGAATGGACCAACTGTCGTTAAATTTGGCAGCGTAGTCCCTAGTAATTCTGATAGAGATATTCCAGTGGTTCAAACAACGGTTGCAATTCTTGATACAACTACCGGAGGGATTAAATTATTTCTAGATGGAGAAGCTGTTACAAAGTGGCGAACAGTGTGCGCCAGCATGGCTGCGGCCAGCACATTGGCAAATCAGGTTAAAAAAATTGCGGTGATCGGTCTTGGGCACCAAGGCATTGCGCATATCCAAGCAGCTAAAAGCATATTCAACCCAGAAAGAATTATAGGTATCTCAAAAAGTGGTAAAGCAGTAGATCTTGGATTTGAAATTGAAATGAGTACAGAAATAGATGCGGTAAATGCATGTGATTTGATTTTTATTTGCACCAATTCTTCAGAGCCGGTGATTAAATCTTTGTTAAATCCGGGTTCCACTTGCATTTCTATTGGCTCATTTTCTCCCACCCGACTAGAGGTCTCGGTAGATGCGCTATCAAAGGCTGATAAGGTTTTTGGTGATGATGCTAAAACAATCTCGGAACAATCAGGTTCGGTACTTAGTACACTTGCTAAGTCTGAACGGAAATGGACGCGAGCTCAATCTATTGGTGGAGTTTATGCTGAGAAAATTAAGGGTAGAGAAAATGAGCAGCAAGTCATTTATTACTTTTCGGTTGGATTGGGAATTCAAGATGCCGCAATTGCTGAGTACATCCTTGAGAATGGAAAATTTTGAGATGAAAATGGGGATGTAAGTGGAAATAAAAGAGGTAAAGTCTCTATTAGCCAAAAATTGGGGAATTACTGGTGAGCTATCACCGCTACCAAGTGAGCGCGATATAAATTTTAAGGTTGATGGTAAAGAATCTTATGTACTAAAGATTTATCCCAAGGTAAATGCAGATTTAAAGATTAGGTTGAATCTTCAAAACAAGGTGCTCAATTTTTTGCATGAAAATTCCGTCAAAGTATCACCGGCGGTTATTCCCACTAAAAAGAAGAAGATGCTCCTCACTCCTGGTAAGAACAGTGCTGCTCGGTTGCTTAGCTTTCATCAAGGAAAAACCTGGGGGAGTAGTTCTGGGCATAAAAGTGAACAGATTGAACAATTAGGCCGTCTGATTGCCACAGTAGATAAAAGCCTAGCCAAGCTAAGTATTACCAAGGCGGAGCGGAAATCACTTAATAGTAATTTTATTTGGAATATGTTGCAGGCAGAAAAGATTCTCACCTGGAGCTCTAAAATTAGCGACACCCAAAGCCGCGCAGTTGTTGAGAAGACCT
>SXRC01000006.1 GCA_005793655.1 Actinomycetota bacterium | reverse complement strand
TTTTGTTGGAAAGGCAAGATTGCAGGTGTTCCCTCGCGCAACACTTTGTATGGTTTGCAAGCAAAAGGAGGAACGACGCTGAACACACTTCAGCGAAAATGGTTAGCAGCAATGGCTTTGATTGTTTTTGCTTTAGATTATTTGACTAAAACACTTGCCATTGAGTATTTATCAGATGAGCCAAAGAAAATCATTGGTTCACTTCTACAATTCAAACTAGCATTTAATTCCGGTGCGGCTTTTAGCCTTGCCACCAGTGGCACAATCTTTTTATCAACTTTTTCGATGATAGTTGCGGCAGCCATTTTTTATTATGGACGCAAAGTAACCTCAACTCGGTGGGCCGTTGCTCTGGGTCTTGCCCTGGGGGGCATATTTGGCAATCTGACTGATCGTATTTTTAGGTCACCAGGAGGATTACAAGGTGAGGTAGTAGATTGGATTCAGATTCCAAATTGGCCGATATTTAATATTGCTGATATGTCAGTGGTTTCTGCTGCAATTCTCATTACATTACTAAGCTGGAAAAATATTAAATTTACTACCAAGGGAGATGACCGGTGAGAGAGCGCGAGGTGAGAAATCTTTCAATCCCAGAGGGGCTAAATCAGGAACGAGTTGATGCCGCTCTTTCTAGATTGTTGGGGCTCTCTCGTAATGTAATTGTTGGGCTAATTGATGCCGGTGAAATATCAAAAAGTGGCAAAGTAGTTGGCAAATCTGATCGGGTTATAACGGGAGACCAATTAGAGATATTACTTCCAGCAGCCAAAGGTGAGGCTAAATTAACTGCTACGCCGATAGATGGCTTGAATGTGGTCTTTGATGATGAGTATTTAATTGTTATCAACAAGCCAGTAGGTATTGCTGCTCATCCAAGTCCTGGTTGGAAAGGTGCAACTGTTGTTGGCGCGATCTTTGCAGCTGGATATCAATTAGCAACCTCTGGTGCTGCTGAAAGACAAGGTGTAGTCCATAGATTAGATGTTGGTACTTCAGGATTGATGGTGGTTGCAAAAAATGAGATTGCCTATTCACATCTTAAGGATCAGTTTCGGCAAAGGACTGTTGCCAAGCTTTATCACGCTTTAGTGCAAGGACATATGGATCCAACAGTTGGCACGATTGATGCGCCAATTGATCGTCATCCGAGAGAGGATTATCGCTTTGCTGTTGTGGCAAATGGCAAACCAAGTATCACTCATTACAAAACATTGGAGGTTTTTCCAGCTGTTACCTCACTTGAGATTGAACTTGAGACCGGTAGAACTCACCAGATCAGAGTTCATTTTTCTGCCTTGCATCACCCTTTGGTTGGGGATCTGACCTATGGCGCAGACCCAGTATTGGCAACACGGCTAGGTGTAAGCAGGCCATGGCTACATGCCAAGGAATTGGGCTTTATGCACCCAGCAAGCGGTGAGCAACTCTCATTTACTGCCGAATATCCTGAGGATCTGACACGCTCATTGCAGATACTTTCAGATATTTCCCGTTAGAAATAATTTGCAGTAGTAATCTCACCACCCATGTCTAATTCATCAGAAAAGCTGCAAAATTCGGAAAATTTCGTACATCTTCATGTACACACCGAATACTCGATGCTTGATGGTGCTGCCAAAATCTCTGAGTTAGTTGCGGAAGTATCGCGTCAAAAGATGCCTGCGATTGCAATTACAGATCATGGAAATGTTTTTGGTGCTTTTGAGTTTCATAAAACTGCAAAATCTGCGGGCGTGAAACCAATTATTGGGATTGAAGCTTATGTTGCTCCAGAATCAAGATTTGATAAGCGGCGAGTTAAATGGGCTGAAGGTGGCGAGGATGATGTCTCAGCAGGTGGAGCCTACACACACATGACCTTGCTGGCTGAAAATAATCAGGGTCTTTCTAATCTATTTAAACTTTCTTCATTGGCATCCTTGGAGGGGTTTTATTACAAACCAAGGGTTGATAAGGAGTTGTTGGCCAAATATGCAAACGGGATTATTGCCACTACTGGTTGTCCAGGAGGTGAGGTTCAAACCAGATTAAGAATGGGTGCATATAAAGAGGCAGTTAATGCAGCAGCTGGCATGCGTGACATTTTTGGGGCACAAAACTTTTATCTTGAGTTAATGGATCATGAAATTGATATCGAAAAACGAGTTTTTACAGATTTAATAAAATTGGGTAAGGAATTAAATTTACCGCTACTTGCCACTAATGATCTGCACTACACCCACAATAAGGATGCAGCTGCTCATGAGGTGCTCTTATGCGTTCAATCTGGTGCAACTATGGCTGATCCAAAGCGGTTCAAATTTGAAAACTCTGAGTTTTATTTAAAGACTGCTTCACAAATGCGCCAGTTATTTAAAGATTACCCACAGGCGTGCGATAACACGCTACTTATCGCTGAACGCTGTGAAACGATAATGCGTGAGGGGGAAAATTTATTACCAAGGTTCACCGTTCCACCAGGTGAAAGTGAAGATAGCTGGCTGCGAAAACTAGCAAATCAAGGTTTATCAGATCGCATGAATGGACAGATACCTGCTTCATATCAAGAGCGACTTAACTTTGAATTAGATGTCATGATAAAGATGGGTTTTCCTGGATATTTTTTAGTGGTTGCCGATCTTTGTAAACATGCCAGAGAGGTTGGAATCAGAGTAGGCCCTGGCCGAGGCTCTGCTGCTGGCTCATTAGTTTCTTACTCACTGGGTGTAACTGGGCTTGATCCGATTAAGTTTGGTTTGTTATTTGAGAGATTTTTAAATCCAGAGCGTATATCGATGCCAGATATAGATTTGGACTTTGATGAACGGCGAAGATCAGAGATGATTCAATACGCAACCACAAAATATGGTGATGATCGTGTGGCTCAGATTATTACCTACGGAACGATTAAATCTAAGCAGGCAATTAAAGATTCCACCCGAGTCCTGGGGTATCCATATGCACTAGGAGAAAAATTAACAAAATCATTGCCACCTTCAATTATGGGCAAGGATATTTCATTGAGTGGCATTTTTAATATGGACAATGATCGTTATGGCGAAGCTAGCGAGTTTAGAAATCTCTATGAATCTGATCCTGATTCAAAGAAAATAGTTGATACTGCCATGGGAATTGAAGGCTTAAAACGGCAGTGGGGTGTCCACGCGGCAGGGGTGATATTAAGTAAGGAGCCTTTGCTTGAGGTGATTCCAATCCACCGCCGGGAAGCGGATGGTGCAATCATCACCCAATTTGATATGGGTGCATGTGAAGCAACAGGTTTGTTAAAGATGGACTTTCTTGGTCTGCGTAACTTGTCAGTATTAGATGATTGCCTAACAAATATTGAAAAAAATTTAGGTAAGAAGGTGGTTCTAGAGGAGCTTGAACTTAAGGACAAGAAGACATTTGAATTACTCTCAAGAGGTGACACTTTAGGAGTCTTCCAACTAGATAGTGGCCCGATCAGATCATTGCTCAGATCTATGGCGCCAGATAGCTTTGAAGATATTGCAGCGGTAATTGCACTTTATCGCCCAGGTCCTATGGGGGAGGATTCACACAATAAGTATGCCGATTATAAGAATGGTCGCAAAGTACCGGCTGGCATACATTCAGAGATAGATAAGCCACTAAATGAGATATTGAAAGATACTTATGGCTTAATTGTTTACCAGGAACAGGTATTAGCTATTGCTCAAAAAGTTGCTGGCTTTACTTTAGGTCGGGCTGATCTGCTTCGAAAAGCGATGGGTAAGAAAGATAAAAAGATTCTTGATAAAGAAAAAGTTCACTTCGAAGCAGGGATGAGGATAAATAAATTCTCAGATGATGCGATCGAAAAACTTTGGCAAACACTTATCCCATTCTCTGATTACGCTTTTAATAGAGCACACAGCGCTGGATATGGATTACTCTCATTTTGGACCGCATATCTAAAGGCTAATTACCCAGCTGAGTACATGGCAGCGCTACTCACCAGTGTGGGGGATGATAAGGATAAAAGCGCCTTGTATTTAAATGAGTGTCGTCGAATGGGCATAAAGGTTTTGCCACCCGATGTGAATGAATCAGATTCTGATTACACACCCAGAGGAGTTGATATTCGCTTTGGTTTAACCGCGATTAGAAATGTGGGAGAAAATGTAGTTGCTTCAATAATTGCTAATCGAAATCAAAAAGGCAGATATCAAAGTTTTGGAGATTTTTTAGCAAAGGTTGATTCGCATGTCTGTAATAAGAAAACAATTGAATCTTTAATCAAAGCAGGGGCCTTCGATACCTTAGGTCATACTCGCAGAGGCCTAATGATGGTATTCCTTGAAGCGCTAGATGCGGTATCTGAGGCTAAGCGAGCAGAATCTATTGGCCAATTTGATTTGTTTGGTTCAGCAAATACTACCTCCAGTGTTAACGGGGTGGCACTTGATATTCCAGATAGCGAGTGGGAAAAAATGATCTTGTTGGGCTATGAACGTGAAATGTTGGGGCTTTATGTATCTGATCATCCATTGTTGGGAGTTGAACATGTACTGCGTTCGGTAGCAGATTATTCAATTAGCCAAATTTCTGAAGTCGGCCATGATCAAATTATCACAATTAGTGGATTGATTACACAGATTCAGCGCAAAGTTTCAAAACAAGGCAATCCTTGGGCAATTGTGACGGTAGAGGACTTAGATGGTGCCATCGATGTTTTATTTTTCTCAACTGCTTACTCAACTCACGGAGTAAATTTAGTTGAAGATCGAATAGTTGCTATTCGAGGTCGAGTTGATAAGCGGGAGGAGCAACCAAGAATTTCAGCATTAGATTTATCTTTACCAGACCTAAAGTTGATTCCTACTGGACCATTTGTAATCTCGATGGAGGTTTCAAGGTGCACACCACCAGTGATTGAGCGAATGAATGAAATATTGAAATCACACCCAGGGGCAAGAGAGGTGCACTTAAGATTGATAGATGGCGATAAAAAAACAGTTATGAAATTAGATGAAAATTTGAGAGTTACAACCTCACCAAGCTTAAGTGCAGACTTAAAAACTGTACTTGGTCCAGACTGCTTACTGGTTTAAGGGTTTAATGAAACCTCTTGAGTTACTACCAGCTATCGGTGTAAAAAATGGCAAGGTAACTCAACTTAGTAGTGCTGGTAGTAAGTTGATTCATTTCGTTGATTTAGATACTGCATGCGGTACCGGGGATAATACTAATTTAATCAAGCAATTAGTCCTGACTAGTCAAGGAAATATTCAATTATCAGGTGGAATAGATAACCAGAAAAGCTTGGATTCAGGTAAGATAAAGCAAGTGGCACTCTCGTTATCTGAAGGAGTTAAAAGTGCGCGCTAAATTTGATATTTATCAACCTTGGATAACTTTAGTAGCGCGGCTAATTTTGGGTGGTGTGTTGCTAGTAGCTGGTGGATTGAAGGTCGGCAACTTACAAAAATCTGCGATGGCAGTTAGGGCTTATGAGTTATTACCAACGGCAATCGCAAACTTTCTTGGATATGTTCTACCTTGGTTAGAAATTGGACTGGGTTTATTACTTATTTTGGGAGTAGCGGTCTCAATTTCTGGTTTATTTGGCGCCATAATCATGTTGGCATTTATCATCGCAATTTCGCAAGCGTGGGCTCGCGGTCTGAGTATTGACTGTGGATGTTTTGGCGGAGGCGGTCCCATCGACCCTAAGGAGACAAAGTACTTATCAGAGATTATTCGAGACATAGGCTTACTTGGAGTTGGGATTTTCCTGTATTACTTCCCAAAGGGTAGATTTGCGCTAGACAAATAAAGGAGAGTGTGAACAAAT